>NZ_SJDU01000582.1 GCF_005518285.1 Brachyspira catarrhinii
CTTCATCCAATATGTCTGACCAGTTAAGATTGAAATTTTTGGAAGAAGCACGCCTACGGAATTAGATTTTAATAAAGTAAAGAAATTATAAAATAAGAGGTATAAAATGGCAAAAAAAATAGTCGGTATTGTAAAAGTTAGAATTTCAGGAGGAGAAGCGACTCCCGCTCCGCCTTTGGGTCCCGCTCTCGGACAGAAGCAGATACAAATAGCGGCGTTCGTTAAGGATTTTAACGCTAAAACTTCAAAACAAAAAGGGCAGTTATTAAATACTTATATAACGGTTTACGAAGATAAAACTTATACTTTTGTGACGAAAGGAACTTCTACTTCCACATTGATTAAAAAGAAATTGGGAATAGAAAAAGGTTCGGGAGAGCCTAATAAAACCAAAGTAGCGAGTATAAATCAAAAACAGCTTGAGGAAATCGCTCAAGAAAAAATGACTTATATGTCGGCAAACGATATTGAAGCGGCAAAAAAAATAGTCGCTGGAACGGCTCGAGCTATGGGTATAAAAGTTGAATAAATATTTATTTAAAGTAAAATTTAAATATTTAGAATAAAAAATAAAAGCGCACCATTTATTGAAAAAATACGAATAAATGGAAGTAATTGTTTGAAAAATTGATTATAAAAGAGGATAAAAAATGGCTACAAAACAAAAAAAGATTGGCGGCAAACGTTACGATGCTATATTTAAGACGGTAGAAAAATTAAAACCTTATACCGTTGAAGAAGCTATAGAATTGGCGAAAAAAAACGCCACCTGCAAATTTGACGAGACTATTGAGGCTACTATAAACCTCAATATCTTGCCAAAACATTCTATAAGAGACACTTTATCTTTTCCAAATTCTTTCGGAAAGGAAAAAAGAGTAGTCGTGTTTGCGCAAGGAGAAAAAGCGGACGAAGCGAAAAACGCTGGCGCTATTGAAGTTGGTTTTGAAGATTTGATAAGCAAAATCAGAGGCGGTTATACCGATTTTGATGTCGCAATATCGACTCCAGATTTGATGAAAGAAGCGAATCTTTTTGGGTTGATACGGAAATCAGCGGACCAG
>NZ_SJDU01000584.1 GCF_005518285.1 Brachyspira catarrhinii
ATAAATATAGTATAATGTATATATGAGGTTTTAGGAGTAAGTTATGACATATTATGATGCAGCAAAAAAAGTTTTGGAGCAAAGTGATGTTCCTATGAAAGTTGATGAAATATGGGAAAAGGCTATTGAGTTAGGTTATGATAAAATTATAGCTGAAACATTAAATGGTAAAATGAGTAAAACACCTATTGCTAGTTTGGGTGCTAAAATATATACAGATATAAAGTTTAATCCAGATACTACAATATTTGTAAAAGTTGGAAAAGGAAAGTTTTTATTAAAAAGTAAAATAAATAATTCTAATCAAAATTTAATAAATGAAATTAATAATTTAAGCGAAGAAGAAGATACAGAAGATATCATTGAAAATACAATTACAAATAAAAAAATATTAGAAGAAGATTTGCATACCCCTCTTACAAAATATTTATATTCAAGAAAAATATATTCTAAAACTATAAATGCAAATGCTACAGATGTAAATTTAAAAGGAAAAATGAAATGGGGTACTCCTGATATAGTGGGTGTTACATTTAAAGACTATATTAATAAATCAGTTTTAGAATTATTTAATCATATAAACTTACCTACTACAGAAATTTATGCTTATGAATTAAAATTAAAAATTACACTTGGAAGTTTGACAGAATATTATTTTCAAGCATTATCAAATTCTGGCTGGGCTAATGAGGCTTGGCTTGCTGCTATGGAAATAGATGAAAATAATTATGATGAACTTATGGAGGAGATGAAAAGGCTTAATCAGTCTTTTGGTGTTGGTATAATGAAATTAAATTATGATAATCCAGAAGATTCAGAAATATTATTTTCAGCACAGAAGAGAAATTATTTAGATATAGATACTATGCATAAACTTTGTTATAACAGACAATTTCAGGATTTTATTAATGATGTTAATGAAATATTGGATGCAAAAGATAAATCTAAAAGTCATATAATATCGAGTTTAATAAATAGCGGAAGATTTAATAATCCAAATTAAAAAATAAATATTTTATTTATATTAATAAAATTATAATAAATTCCTA
>NZ_SJDU01000585.1 GCF_005518285.1 Brachyspira catarrhinii
ATGAATAATAGTATTATGAGTAATTTTTTCATTAACAATCTCCGTCCTTATGTTTGATTTATAACCGTTTTTATTTAGTTTCCCCCTCTAATTTAAATGGTCCGCTATCATTATCACCAGTTTCTTCCGTAAGCATTTTCATATTTGCCCTCGTAAAATATATAGGACCTGACCAAGAAGCGCCTAATTCTAACAATACGCCTATACTTCCGTCTTTTAATATGGCTAATGAAGAATATCCCGCTTGTCCTTTAAATGTATAACGACCTTTCCAAGTCTTGCCTTCATCATAACTGTAATACATCATTGGGTCTGCTGGCGGGGTGGAGACTGTATAAGGTTTGGTATCAAACATTGTTATGATTCTATTTTTATCCCAACCGTTATTTGTGGAAGTATAGTATATTATATCGCCATTTGAAGCCGAAGAAGGCAAATCGCTTCGAGGTTCTGCCACGCCCCAAGTCTCGCCGTTATCGGTAGATTTCGCAAAATATCTTTGATACACGCCTCCTGGTCTTGCAGCCATTAATAAACTTCCATCGTTAAGTTCCACTATTTTAGCCTCATTACCGCCAGAGCCATCCGAATGTTCAGGAGCATTTTTAGATACTTTCCAAGTTTCGCCTCCGTCATCCGAATACATTACATAATTCTTAAAAATACCATTAGCGCTTTCTCTAACCGTTAAAACAAATAACATTCTGCCGTTTCTAAGCTGAACTCCGTTTCCCGAACTTGCAAACGCTGCATGCCAAGTCTTTCGAGTAGCGTCTTTACAAGCCGAACCGTAAATTTGAGGAGTTATATCTACGGGAGTTCCCCAAGTTTCGCCATTATCTACGCTCTTTATTATTTTAATTCTGATAGGGTCATCGGGAGTAGACGCCGTAAAACCATTATTAGCGGCTACAACGCAAATAATATTTCCAGTTTTTCTGTCTAAAATAAATCCCGCATCTCCATGACCATCATTTTTAGATGTGCTTTCGGGAGTAATTCTTGTTTCAGCAGACCAAGTCTTACCGTTATTCGTGCT
>NZ_SJDU01000586.1 GCF_005518285.1 Brachyspira catarrhinii
ATGAATAATAGTATTATGAGTAATTTTTTCATTAACAATCTCCGTCCTTATGTTTAACCGTTTTTATTTTACTTTGCTATTATTCGTAGCCGTCTGATTAGTATTAAACGGACCCTTATCCGCATTACTCGTAAGGTGTCTCATATTTACTCGCATAAATTTTATAGGACCAGCCCAAGAGCCGCCTATTTCCGCTAATATACCTATACTACCGTCTTTAAGTATGGCTAAAGAAGAATATCCAGCATTACCGCTATGCATCTGCCTACCTTTCCAAGTCTTGCCCTCGTCATAACTCCAATACAATACTGGATTGCCAGGATATCCGCCACCAGCTCCCCAAGGTATGCTATCAAACATAGTTATAATTCTATTTTTATCCCAACCGTTTAATGTAGAGGTATAGTATATTATATCGCCGTTTGAAGCCGAAGAAGGCAAATCGCTTCTAAATACCGCTTCGCCCCAAGTCTCGCCGTTATCGGTAGATTTCGCCAATCTCCTTTGATAAATATCTTTCGGTCGTATAGCCATTATTAAACTTCCGTCATTAAGTTCCACTATTTTTGCCTCATCGCCAGATTTCGCACTTTGAGGAGCGTTCTTAGAAACATTCCAAGTAACGCCTCCGTCATCCGAATATATGACATAATTTTTAGCAAAATTCTCTTTAGCTTCCCTAACGGCTAAAACGAATAGCATTCTGCCGTTTCTAAGCTGGATTCCGTTTCCCGAAGCCGCAAACGCCGCCTGCCAATTCTTTCTAACTGGGTCTTTACATTGAGCGCCGTAAATTTGAGGAGTTATATCCACAGGTTCGCTCCAAGTCTTGCCGTTATCTACACTCTTTATTATTTTAATTCTTATCGGCTTCTCGTGAGTAGACGCTAAATAACCGTTATCGGAAGCCACAACGCCAACGATATTTCCAGTTTTTCTGTCTAAAATAAATCCCGCATCTCCATGACCGTCCGTTTTGGATTTGCTTTCGGGAGTAATTCTTGTTTCAGCAGACCAAGTCTTACCGTTATTCGTGCT
>NZ_SJDU01000059.1 GCF_005518285.1 Brachyspira catarrhinii
TAATTTAATAATTTAATAATTTAACGATAATTAGAGAAAATGATTAAATCTAAATTGATAAAGTTAATTATATTTTTTATAATCGGCGTAAATCTTTATTCGCAAGGTTTTATTTCGTTCCCGACTCCGAAAAATTATGACGAATTTTTGAAAATCTATTTGAAAAACGAGGGACTTTATACAAATCTTTCGGACGAGACGATAAGCAATTTAACTTCAAATATTCAAATAGAAAATTTATTTCAGCAATGGAAAGGAACTTTAAGTTTTGGAGAGATTTTGGCGATTGCAAGAGACCCTGCAAAAATGCTTGATACCGAAACTAACGAAAACCTTATACTTATATTCGGAACTACAATGGGTTTTTTGGAAGCGGCGAGTATGCAACTTGAAACCACGCAATTAATAGCGAATTCTCTAAAAAGTAAAATTTCTTTCAACGCAAACTCTGGAAACAATAACGGGCTTTTAATTCCTATGCATACGCCAATAGGAAGTTTTGGAGTAAATCTTTATGTCGACACTCCGATTTTCGATATTCAAAGAGCGGTAACTTATCCCGTTATCGCCGAAACGGAAGAAAAAGAATATGACGAGATAAGCGATTATAAATCTATATCCGACGCGGTAAAATATGTTCCAATTCCGCATTTAAACGCTTATTTTCAAATTAATTTCGGACCTTTTCCAATGTCGCTTACTTTAAGAGGCGGAGGAGCTTTCGGTTTTAAGGATTTATTTGCAAAAGTAATAAACGATGTGGAAGTGGAGGCAATAGGTTATAATTTCGGAGTTTCGCTTAAAACTTTTTTATTTAGAACAAAATATTTCTTCGGAGATTTTAGAGCGGATTTTAATTTTGAAGAAAGTAAAATAGGTTTAGCCGTAAAGAAAAGATACGTTTATGTTCCGATAAGATTAGGTTATGACGGAGGCACGGACACGGGAGTCGTATTTAACGGAAACGCTTTTTTAGAATCGAAATGGAAAGCTTACGCGATTAGTCCAAAAATAGTATTCGGCTTAAAAATCAAAGAAAAAATTCCCGTAATTCAATATTTTTCGTCTTATTTCTCGCTCGGAGCGGATATAACTTACGGAATAATCGACTCGCAAATAGGAATAAACGGAATCGGAAGCTACGCGAATATACAAGGGCATACTTTGGAGATTAGCGATTTAAATGTGCCGACTTCTTTCGATAAAAGGGATTTTTGGCATTACGATATGAGAGTGGGCTTTCATGTGGATATATTTTTTCAATCGTTTTCTGTGGAATATTCCATTTTTAGCAAACAGTTCGCCTTTCAAGTAATCCCAATAAATATAAGGTTTTAATTATGAGAAAGAAAATAATATTTTTTATATTTTTTGTAATTGAGGCTTTTTATTTAGTTTCATGCATCAGACTTTTTACTCCAGAAGAGAGATTGCGTTTTAGGAGAAAACCAAAGAAGGAATGCGAATATAATTTTATAATCGAAGAAAATCAAAAAATTAATTTGCTTAAGCAAGATATAGGAAATTTGATATTATTTGAAAACGAGATATATTACGATATAGGCGAGACGCAATATAAAAATAACGATACTTATAATTATATATTAAACGAAGTAATTAATTTTATGCAAAATAATCAAAACGCGATATTGATTATAGAAGGACATGCCGACACTTTGGCTTATAAAAGTAAAAAAGTCAATTATATGATTTCCGTAAATAGAGCTTTGATAGCGAAAGATTATATAATAAAATATATAGACGAAGAGAGAGTAAAAACTTACGCTTATAGCGACTTAAAGCCGAGATACGACACAAATACCGACAGAAATAGAAGAGTTGACTTTATAGCTCTTAAATGTATGCAAGAATTTGAAGAATACGATAATTTTTATTCAAATTATATGACAGATTTTTTAATTGAAATCGGCATAACGAATAGATAATTTTTAATATTTTATTTATTTTTTACAATAGATTGTTTCACCATATATTTTTAATAGTCATTACGAGGACTTAAAAAGTCCGCGACAAAGTCGGGCAGACGCCAAGTAATCCAAAATTAATGAAATTTTATTTTAAAATCGATTTTATTAATAGTGGATTGCTTCGATTTGTAAAACAAATCTCGCAATGACCAAACAAAATAAAAACGGCTCACACTATTTAAGTATAAACCGTTTTTTGAATGCGTGAATTATATTATAATCAAAAAATTTAGAATCTTATAGTTATGCCCAATCTTGGCAAAGCTAACATTCTTATATTTCTTAATGTGTTAATTTTCAATTTTTTAAGGTCTTCTTCGGTTTCAAATTGAGTAATTTTTGAAAAATCATTAGCCCAAGGAACGACATAATAACCGACATCGAATAAAGAAATATCTATGCCGACTTGAACGGGCCAATTAGCGCCTCTTTTAGGGAATAATTGTATTCTCCATCCCAATTCGAGAGACAAATAAAGTCCTCCATGCGAGCGCAATTCCGTTCCTCCGAATCTTGGAGATAAGAAGAATCCAAAAGGAGCTTTTCTGAAAAAGAAAAATTTAACGTTTATAGCCCAAGGGACAGTGTGAAAACTCACTTTATTATCAGCCATTTGAAATTGTCCGACTGAAAATCCTATATCGAGTCCGACCGTCATAAAATCGAGCGGAGCGAAATCATAACTGAATCCCAATCCAAAAGCCCAATGTTTTTTCTTCATATCTTTTCCCGTAAGGTCGGCGTCCCCTGCAATCAACATATCTTCTATGGGAAGAACATCCGAACCCGCGAGTCTGTCGAAAATCCCCGCCCATAAAGTGGGACCGAAGTTTAGCCCGAATAAACTTCTGCCATGCATATAATCCCAAGCGGCGTTTCCCGTTTTCTCTCCAATATTCTGTCCGAAAAGATTAACCGAACAGAATAGCGTCAAAACCGTTAATAAATAAAAATATCGTTTCATAATAAATACCCTCCGATAAATCATTAAATAATATTTCTACTTATAAGTATAATCAATATTTTTTATTTTTCAAGCGTTTTTATAATATTAAAAATCTATATTTTGACAATTCAGAATAATTAACATAATATATTTAAAACTTATTTATATTCTTATTCGTCTAAAATATAACGAGGTTTAAATATTAAATGAAATCTTTTATAGGTTTGGTTGTAAAAAGACCAATCACAATAATTATGATAATAATATCCGTTTTGATATTAGGATTGATAAGTTTGTCGCGTCTTTCAATCGATTCTATGCCGAATATGCAAATGCCTTATATAAGCGTTCATACGAGATATAGAAACGCGGGACCAGAAGAGATAGAAAAATCGATTACAAAAATTGTGGAAGGAGCGGTTGCAACCGTTAATAATATAAAAAATATAACATCCTACTCGAGAGAAAATTCTTCCGATGTAATGGTGGAATTTAATTGGGGAGTCGATTTAAGAGAGGCAAGCGAAGATATAAGAGAGGCTTTGGAGAGAATATACGACTCGCTTCCCGATAACGCCGACAAACCTAATATAAGAAAATTCGCAACGGACGACACTTCTTTAATGGAGGTTGCAATTTACGGTTTGGAAGATAAAGCCTCTTTATATAATATAGCGGAAAATCAAATAGCCCCAAAAATCAAACAGGCTAAAGGAGTCGCTCAAGCCGAGACGAGAGGAGGATTAAAAAGGCAGATAAAAATTGACGCAAATTTAAATAGACTGAAAGCTTATAATATAAATATAAATCAAATATCCGAAGCGCTCTCAAGAGACAATAATAATTTAGTAGGCGGGCAGGCTAATCATGGTTTTTATAAATATACTATAAGAACGATGGGAGAGATAAAAAGCGTAGACGATATAAAAAATATTTCAGTCGCGTTAAAAACGAATAGTTACGGAGCGAAAGCGATAATAAAAGTTAGAGATTTGGCGGAAGTTTACGAAGGCTATGACGATGAAATTAATATAGTAAAAATAAACGGAGAAGAATCGGTTTCAATAGCGGTAAATAAAGAATCTGGAGCGAATACGGTAGAAGTCGCAAATAATGTCAAAAAAAATTTGGAAGAATATAATTTTCCCGAAGGCGTGAATTACGAAATAATGTTTAATACCGCGGACGGAATAAACGATGCTATTAAAGGAGTTTTATCTACCGCTTGGCAGGGCGGACTTTTTGCAATAATCGTTCTTATGATTTATATGTGGAATTTAAGAAGCGTATCTGTAATTGCTATTTCGATTCCTCTGTCTATAATAATAACTTTTACTTTAATGTATTTTATGAATATCACTTTAAATGTAATATCTCTTTCGGGGCTTGTTTTGGGAATAGGAATGATGGTAGATAATTCTATTGTCGTTTTGGAAAATATATTTTATTACAGAAACGAAGGCTACGGAAAATATTCGAGCGCGATAAACGGAGCTTATAAAGTCTCTCTCGCAATAAGCGCGTCCACTTTTACTACAATAGCCGTGTTTCTTCCGTTTTTGTATATAGAGGGAATGACGAGTCAAATGTTTAGAGATTTATGCATTACGGTTGCAATTTCTATGATAGCGTCTTTACTTGTAGCATTAACCGTAGTTCCAATGTTTGGGGCGAGACTCGTGAGCGCTAAAAAATCAAAAATATTTTACGGGCTTGAAATTATAATAAACAAATATATTCACTCGAATATAAATAATATATACAATAAAATTCTTACTTTTTCTATAAAAAATAAAAAAATTATTTTGATTCCGTCAATTATATTCGTCATAATAGTTTTAATTTTGGGTTTAAAATTTATAGGCAAAGAAGGATTTCCAAGAACTGACGAAGGACAATTTATGATTATGGCGACAATGCCAATTGGAACGAAAAGCGAACAAACGGCATCTTTCGTATCGTTAATGGAAAAAGACATTAAAGAAATAATCAAAAGTGATTTAAAAAGATTTCAATCGAGAATAAGAAGCGGAAGCGAATCGAGTTCGGCAAATATAAGAGTGGAACTTAAAAACAAAAGCTACAGAAAAGTAAAAAATATAAACGAATATATAAATATTATAAGAGATAAACTTTCCGTGTATCCATGCACGATAAATATTTGGTCTTTAGGCTCTATGAGAGGAAATAGAGACAGAGGAGAATTTTTAAGAATAGAATTGCTCGGAGACGATTTGATTAAATCGGAAGAACTTGGAAACAGAATTGTGAAAGAAGTTTCAAATATTAGCGCAGTAAAATATATTTGGCTCGAAGAAGACGACTCGAATAAAGAATTGCAAATATTCGTAAATAGAGATGTTGCGGCAAAAATGGGGCTTAAAGTAAACGATATCGCGAGAATAATAAATACGAGTTTCGCGGGTTCTACGGCGACAACGATAACGCCAGAAAATTCCGATTGGACGGATATCGATGTGAATGTGCAACTTGAAAATTCGGATAAAGTAACTATTGAAGATGTTAAAAAAATAAGCGTTCCCGTAAACGGAGTTTTGATTCCTCTCTCTTCGATAGCCGATATAGTAAAAAGCTACGGTCCGAGAATGATAGAAAGAAAAGACAGAAAAAGAGTGACAACTGTTTACGCGAATATTGACGGAAAACCTTTAAACGAAGTTATGACGGAAATTAAAGATAAAATGAATAATCAAATATTCGTTCCAGCGGGAATATCAATAAATTATGCGGGAGATTTTGAGGATATGAACGAAGCCTTTAATCAGCTTATTTTGGCTTTGATTTTGGCTTTAGTTTTGGTTTACTCTATTATGGCGAGTCAATTCGAATCTTTTATCGCTCCTTTTATTATAGCTTTATCGGTCCCTTTCGGGCTTGCGGGTTCTTTAATCGCCTTGTTTATATCGAAAACGACTTTAAGCGCATACAGCGCGATTGGTTGCATAGTTTTAGTCGGAATAGTTGTAAATAACGGAATAGTTTTAATCGATTATATGAATCAAATTATGCGTGAAAAAAATATAAACGGAGATGCATCCGCGTTGGAATCGGGAAATAGAAGATTAAGACCAATTCTTATGACGACATTAACTACAATACTCGGAATACTTCCTATGGCTTTGGGTTCAGAGAGCGGAAACGAAATGTATAAACCTTTGTCAATCGCTTTACTTGGCGGACTTTCAATATCGACAATATTTACTTTGATTATAGTTCCCACAATTTACGGAGCTATAAGAAATAAAATTCCTCTTAAAGACTACGATAAAAAAGATTTTGAAAGTAAGAAAGATTTTATTAAATTATAAAAATAACCGCCTTACTAAAAAGAAGACGGTTATTTAATAATTGATAGTTTATATAATCTAATTTTCTTGTTTTTCGCCTTGCATCTTTTTCTTATAAATAGATTTTATTACGGGATAGAGTATAGACGCTATAGTAAGCAATAACAATATAATACATATAGGAGAGCGAACAAATATAGAAATATCTCCGTCTGAAATTTTATAAGCTCTTCTAAAATATTGTTCCATACTGTTTCCTATAATAACCGCCAAAACCATAGGACTTGTCGGAATATCCGCCTTGCCCATAAAATATCCTATTAAACCGAATATTATTAGAATATAAAAATCATGCGTAGTATAGCTTATAGCGTAAGTTCCTATAAAAGTTAATCCTAAAACTATAGGATATAAAACTTTAGGAGGAATTGAAAGCACTCTAACCAAAAGCCCCGCTAAAGGTATATTCACCACGGCAAGTATTATATTTCCTACGAACATACTTGCAATTAATCCCCATACTATATGAGTTTGAGTGGTAAATAAAGCGGGACCTGGCTGCAATCCTAACATAAGCAACGCTCCCATCATAACGGCTGTAGTTCCCGAACCTGGAACTCCCAAAGCTAACATTGGAATCAAAGCTCCAACGGAAGCGGCGTTATTAGCGGCTTCTGGAGCGGCGACTCCTTCTATAGCGCCTTTGCCAAATTCTTCGGGATGTTTTGAAAGCTGTTTTTCATTATTATAACTCATCAAAGCGGCTAAAGTTCCGCCAGCGCCGGGCAATACGCCTATTATAAAACCGAAAGGCGAACTTCTTATTATAGGCAATATACATCTTTTCCATTCAGCCATACTTATCCATATTTTGCCAAATTTCGTTTGCATCTTTTTCTTGCCTTCTTCTATATGTCTGAAACTCTTTAATACTTCGCCTAAAGCATACATGGCTATAATTATAATTAAAAAGTCTATACCAGATTGAAGCTCCAAGATTCCAAATGTAAATCTATTAACGCCAGATTGAGGGTCCGTTCCTATAGTCGCTACCATAAGTCCGAAAATCATTGAAATAAAACCTTTTATAGGATTTCCTTCCGTCATAGACGCCGTAGCGGATAATGCAAATAAAAATAATACAAAATATTCCGCGGGACCGAATTTTAAGGCAAAACGAGATACTGGAACCGCGACAAATGTCATTATAATTGTGGCAATCATCCCCCCTATAAACGAAGCTATAGCAGAAATAGCCAAAGCTTGCTCCGCTCTACCTTGAAGAGCCATAGGATAACCGTCAAAAGTAGCGGCAATGGCAGCTCCATCGCCCGGAGTATTTATCAAAATAGAAGCTCTCGAACCGCCATACATAGCTCCATAATAAACTCCCGCCATAGTTATTAAAGCTGCGACTGGTCCCATAGTAAAAGTAAGAGGGAGTAATATTGCTACGCCCGTTGCTGGTCCAAGTCCCGGAAGCATTCCTATAACAGTTCCTAAAACGCCTCCAAGCGTAACCCACATAATATTTATAGGCTGTATTGCAACGGTAAAACCTTCCGCTAAAAATTTCAAACTTTCCATAATAATCTTCTCCCTTAATTAAAAATATTGTCCTAATTTAGGCAAATATAAACCCAATAATGTATTGAATATTATAAAAGCTATAACGCTGAATAAAACGGATACTATAGTAGAAACTTTCCATGATTTCAAACCGCCAAATATTAGAAGTTCCACTTCAAGGAATATAATGGTGGATAATACAAAACCTAATATATTAAAAAGTATGGCATATACTATCGCGTTTACAACGGTAATCGCTATTTTCTTTCCGTTATTTCCAAAACTTAATTTAATAGTTTCCTTATCTTTATTTTTTTGAATTTTCATTAATTCTTGTATTAGTAAAGCCAATCCTAATATCGTCAAAGCTATACCCAACATTATTGGAAAAATTTTCGGTTCCATTGGACGCCCTACTGTAGCATCGGGAAAATTAAAAGCCATTATCATATAGGTTAATCCTACGGCTATAGTTATTATTGAAGACACTAAATTAATTGTCATACTTTCTCCTTAAAAATTTTATCTTTTATTTATTTTTCTTATTTCTTAATAAGGCTCGGCAAATATGATTATTATTTATTTACCGAGCCTGTAATTTAATTTTGTTTTAACATATTTATATCTTGCATTATGACTTTATAATCTTCTTCGTTCTTTTCCAAGAATTTTACAAAGTCAGCGGAATCAAGATAATATTCATCCCAGTCAAATTGACGGCATGCATCTTTCCATTCTTGAGTATCTTTCAATTTAGCCAAAGCGTTTGTCCAATAATTGAAAGCGTATTCGGGCATATCTGGCGCGCCAAATAAACCTCTCCAGTTAACAAAAGTGGCGTCTATTCCCTGCTCTATACATGTCGGTATCTGTCCTTTTACTCCCGTTCCTATTCTCCTATCGGCAGTTTGAGCTAAAACTTTCAAATCTCCGCTTTCAACGAGTCCCATAACATCCGCCAAACTTGTGGAGAATAAATCTATATGTCCTCCCAATACTTGAGTAGCGGCGTCATCGTCAAAAGAAATATAATCTATTTGATTAAGATTATCGACTCCAGCGGCTTTAGCTATAATCAAAAACTGAATATGGTCCATAGAACCTACGGAAGAAAGTCCTCCAATTTTTACAGATTTTGGATTTCTTTTTAAGGCTTCCATAACATCGTTAATGGTTTGATACCTTGAATCCGCTCGAACCACGAACGCCGCATAATCGGCTATCAAACTTGCAAGAGGCGTCAAATCTCTAAAACTGTAGGGAGTAGTTCCGTTTAAGTTTATAAAGATTATCGGAGGAGAGAAAACCGTTATAGTTCTCGTATCTCCTTTTTTGGTTTGCATAGCACCCAAATGCACAGCTCCGCCCGCTCCTACCGCGTTCCTAACGGGCATCGGAACG
>NZ_SJDU01000587.1 GCF_005518285.1 Brachyspira catarrhinii
TTCATATTGATTGCCGAATAAAAATTACAATAACCGCATTTATGAGCGCAAAATGGAATATGTATATACAACATTTATTAATTTAAGAAATCTTTTAAAGAAGTGAATCTTTTTGAATACATTTTTCTTAAAGCTTTTTTTTCTATTTGACGAATTCTTTCTTTTGTGCAGGAATATAATTTTGCTACATCGTTTAAGCTTTTTTTCTCTTCGTCTATTCCGTATCTCGCTTTTACTATGGATTTTTCCAAGTCATTTAAATCTTCCATAGCTATTTTTAATTCTTCTATAAGTTCTTTGTTCGTAAGAGTCGCTTCAACGCCCATGCTTTTATCGTCTTCTATAATATTTACAAGTTTTTCTTTTATTCCGTCAAAAGTATATTCGCTTTCCAAAGAAACATAATCGCTATTAACAGCCATTATTTGCAAAACATCTTTAGGGTCTTTATCCAAAATATCTGAAATTTCTTTGACATCGGGAATTTCTCCCGTTTTATAATATTTATCATGAATCGTTCTTTCTATATCGACTAAATCCATAGCTTTATTTAACGGAAGTCTTATCAATCTTGATTTTTCGTTTATCGCCCTCAATATGCTCTGTCTAATCCAATAAACCGCGTAAGAAATGAAATGATAGCCTCTGTCTGGCTCGAATCTGTCCGCAGCCATTATTAAACCCAAATTGCCTTCCGCTATCAAATCTTCGAGCAAAAGTCCGCTGTTTCTATATTGTTTTGCAATCGTTATTACGAATCTCAAATTGCTTTTTATGAGTTCCGCTCTCGCCTCCATATCGCCTTCTTTAAGCCTTCGCGTTAATTCAATTTCTTCTTCTCGAGTTAAAAGCCTTTCTCTTTTGGCGTCTTCAAGGTATAAGCCAATCGTATTTTCAATACTGTCGTTTTTTACTTTATTGCTCATAATTCTTTTTCTTTTTTTAATTATATTATATTAATTTTATTATAAATTTATAAATATTTACTCGCAAGGTCATGCACAACGGAATGGTTAAAAGAATGAGACGATTTAT
>NZ_SJDU01000588.1 GCF_005518285.1 Brachyspira catarrhinii
GTCAATATATGGAACAGTAAAATCTTATTTTATGAAGTAAAAATTTTTTATAACCTGCATATATTTTATTATAAAAATATATGCAGGTTATAAATCATATAAAATAACTAAAAGTTATTAAAAAGATTTATTCCAGATTGCGTTTCCAAATCCAAAAGATGCTCTTCCCAATACACTTCCTACAAGTTCCAATCCATTATCAAATTTAATTACAAGAGTTTTAGAATTTGAATTTGGTAAACTTAAAGTACCGTTTATAAAAGCACCAGCATTAGCATCATACATTTGAACATTAGAAAGTCCATCACGTACTTTCATAAGTACTATATAAGATCCTGGAGCCTGTTCAGAGTGATATGTGCCATCTCTTCTAGGTATAAAGTAACCGTAAACAGATGCCATTGAACATATAGTCAATATAACAGCTGTAATAATAACTTTTTTCATTTTTATTTCTCCTTTTTGTTATATAATTAAATACGTAAAAATAAAAATATTCCCGTTTTTTTTTATAAAAAATAGAAATTTATTGTGCTGGTCCTTTGCGTACCCATTTAAAATCACCAGTATAAAATTGAGTAGCATTCACTAATTCAAAACTTTCAACAATACCTTGAGTCCAATACACAGTCATTATTTTACTACCAAAGCTAGATTTTATTCTTCCATCCATAGTTATATCCATATCCCCATCATAATATGTAATAAGCCCTTCATCATTAGGCTTACTTGTACTTCTTTTTATAATATAGTAAGAATTGGGCTTATCTTTACAAGTATATTTACCTGTAAAAGCAATACCAGGGTATATTGTAGTAGATAGTATTAAACATAGTATAGTAGTAAATAAAAATAATTTTTTCATTTTTAACTCCTTTTTTTATATATATTTTTAAATACGTAAAAATAAAAATATTCCCGTTTTTTTTATAAAAAATTAGATTGGTATTTACTTTAGAATATGAAAAATATATAATTCTGATGTATAGGAAAAAATTAATTAAAGGTACAAAATGAGCAAGGAAATTGAAAA
>NZ_SJDU01000589.1 GCF_005518285.1 Brachyspira catarrhinii
GAGAAATCAAACAAACAATGTCTTTAAAGTTAAAAGACAAAAATCAAAACTATTTATTACAATTTTATGTATCTTCGGACTGCTATTTTCCTATAGCTGTCAGTGTAAGAACAATGTCAGCGACCCAACGGGCGGCGATAATGGAGGCAAGGGAGACGATAGCGGTGAAATCATAAGAACGAACGGCGGAGCGGTTTCTGGCAGTTATCAAATTGTAGTGGCAAGCGCAGGAGATACCGTAAGCACTACAGCAACGGTAAAATTCCTAAACGCTACGGGAACATTGACGGCTATTGCGGATGTGGACGCTTCGGCAAGCACGGGTTTAGCGGTTGGCGATTTCGACTACACGGGAACGACTTTGACTTTTAAGAAGGACACAACGGATGCAAGCAAATACGATGCAACGACATTGGCTAAAGTGAGTTGGGCTGGAACGGAAACCAAGAAAGTGAAAGCGACTTTTTCATTAACTCCAACATCGACCAATGTAGATTTGACGACTACAACGCAAGATGTAGAAATTGAAATCAAGAAAATACAAAAACTTGACGATAGCACATCAGATGCTATTCAAAGTATTCTTCGGAAAGGCACTCGTATTGGGAATACAATAAGTCAGGTTGGTGGGGATAAAAAATTTGAGTTTTTATTTAAGAACGGAACATATAATGCAACAGATAAAACTTTTACAATTGAAAATGCGACTACGGATAATTTAGATATAAGTAAACCCAGAGTAAAAGACTATGCAGATTACAATTTTACTAATGCATTAAATCCTCATGGCTTAGCAGGAGTAAGGGTTGAAGGCGAAGAAGCAGGAGGAGGAACGAGCGATACTTATTATACTTTAACCTATAATGTTACTTTCAGCCAAGATTTTGAAACTGAAATAACTCAAATTAAATTAAAACTTGATAATAAATCAACAAGCATTAAATTTGTAGAGGAAAGAAATTAAGCTAATTAAATTTGAAGATAATATGATTTAAGTTAATAAGATTTTTAAGAGTTAAACCGAATTTATT
>NZ_SJDU01000590.1 GCF_005518285.1 Brachyspira catarrhinii
AGATAAATTATTTGACAATATTAATAAAAATAAATCTTATAAAGACAAAATTATTGTTACTGGTTTTATACCAGATAAAGATATTAATATAATTTATAATAAAGCGTTTTGTTTTGCATTTCCAAGTCTTTTTGAAGGATTTGGATTGCCCGTTTTAGAAGCTATTCAATGCAATATTCCCGTCATATCTTCAAATATAACATCGCTTCCAGAAATATACGGAGATGCAGGAATAGGATTTAATCCAAAAAATGAAATCGAGCTAATAAATGCATTGCATTCTATTTATTATAATGAAAATATTAGAAAACAATTAATTAAAAATTGCAATATTCAAAAAAAGAAATTTAGTATTAAAAATACGGCTAAAAATTATATAAATCTTATAAAGAAAGATTATAAGGAGAAAAATATGAACGATATTAAAAGCGCAATAAATAATATAGTTTGGTATATACCGATTAAAAATTAAGGAATAAGTTTAGATGGAAATTTAGGATAATTATATAATAAAAAAGTATTAATTTAAATTTTAAAGTTTTTCTATTTCTTCAATAGACAAGCCTGTATTTTCGCTTATAAATTCTATATCCAAACCTGATTTTTTTAGATTTTTAGCAGTTAATTTTTTCCCTTCTTCTATTCCTTCTTTTCGTTCTCTCGATAACATCATTTTTTGTCCCACCAAAAATGCATCTCTGGCGGCATAAGCTCGCATTAATTTATCGTCCGAAGTAAATCGTTTATATTCTTCAATCGCTTTTGTCATAATTGGGTTAGCCTCCTTAAGTTCATTTTCTATATCTTTTAAATTATTGCTTGTAAAAAATTTCATCCAAGTTAATAATTTATTATTTTTCAATTCCTCAATAGTTGAATTTTCTAATATATCAATAAATCTCTGAACTTCGATTAAATGCATTTGGATATAGTCTAAACTAATATTTTGGTTTTCCGTGTCGATTAATTTAAAGCAGCGGTGAGGTTTGCCCTCGTCTCCAAAATCCAAATTAAAATCAAGTAAATTAA
>NZ_SJDU01000591.1 GCF_005518285.1 Brachyspira catarrhinii
TATTTAATTCTATATTAAATGCTCAGGTTATGGTTTCAGTAGCTTATTCAAGCAGTGCTAATATCAGAAATTATCTTATAAATAGAGATAAAAATTATAGAAGTTTAGGATTGATGGATTTAAATTTATTCATAAAAAGAAATGAGTATTTAGAAAATATTTATGTTGTAGATGTAGATGGCAGTATATTATTGGATAAAAAAAATGAATTAACAGGACAAAGTATGGCAGAATTTAGGCCTGGTATGTGGAATAAATTAAAAGCTGGTGAGGAATATTCTATTGGAAATAATATGAGAAAATCAGCGGATACAGGCGAGTATACTGTATCTATTGGTACTCAAATATTAGATTTTGAAAATAATATTATAGGATATTTGGTATTAATAGTTAGATCATCTATTATACATAAAAATTATTTCAGCAATATAAAGCTTGGAAGAAGTGGAAGAATAGTAGCCGTTAATGATCAGCTTAAAGTTGTAATGGATACAGATTCAAATGAGATAGCTAAAGATGCTCCTAATGAATATGATAATATATTTAAGTCTGGAAGTTTAGAAGGAAATGTGGAATATAGTTTTAATAACCATAAAAGATTAGGATATTATAAAAAAATGAAAATTCATCCTTGGATAGTAGCTTATGCTATGGACGAGGAAGAAATTTATGAGATAAATAAATCTATACTTGTAACAAGTATTATAATAGGTATAATATCTATGGTACTTATGACATTGGTAGTATTTCTATTTACTAGAAGTATAATAAAACCTTTAAATATAATAGTAGAAGAGGCTAAAGAAATAGAGGAGGGAAAACTTGTAATTAATAGAAAACCTCTAAATAGAAGAGATGAATTAGGAATATTATCAAGATCATTTACCTCTATGCGTACAAAACTTATAGAAGTAATAGAAACAACTTTAAATAATGCAGATAAAATGTCATTAGCAGCTAATAATTTAGCGGCAGGTAATAAAGATTTATCAAGAAGATCAGAAAATACAGCAGCCAATCTTGAAGAA
>NZ_SJDU01000592.1 GCF_005518285.1 Brachyspira catarrhinii
AAAGATATTGGTAATGAAAATAGTATTTCCGATAAATTATATTCTTTTATGTGTTCAAGAAGGCTTTCTTTCGTTTTGTCAATCGCTATAATTATGGTATTGGCGCTTTCATTGTTGTTTTCTACAAATATAAATGAAAGTTCAAACAAGAATAATACGGCTTCGAATAATAGAGTTAATGTTCCCGTAGTTAATGTTTCAAATAACAGTTTTATTTGATTTATGTTTTTATATTTTTCATTAAATTTTTTGTTAAAATATAAACAAACAGCCTTTTTATAAATAATTTATAGAATAATTTTTTATTATAGCCGATAATTATAATAAATTTATATTTCATCTTCTTTTTATTATTGAATTAATAATGTATTTGATATATAATGGATTAAAGTTGTAAATAGGCTAAATTAGGATATTAGATATGTGGCAATTTCATTTAACCAAAAGAGCTAAAGTAGTTATAGATTTTTACTCTCAAGAGGAAGCGAAAAGATTAAATCATGACCAAGTGACTCCCGAGCATGTTTTATTGGGTTTACTTCGCGAACCAGAATCTATAGCCATAAAATCTTTAAGAAATTTGAAAGTCGATTTGGATAAATTAAAAATGGAATTGGAAACTTCTATGGCTAAATCGTCTTCAAATACGAAATTATACGGACAAATTCCATCTTCTCCGAGAGTTCAGAGATTAATCGCTTTTTCTGCGGAAGAGGCGAAGGCTTTCGGACATAATTATATAGGAACGGAACATTTGCTTTTGGGATTATTGAGAGAAGAAAACGGAATAGCCTATAATGTCCTTACAAGTTTTGGAATAGAACTTAATCCTTTGAAACAAGAAATAATGAAAATGATAGGAGTAGTCGGAATAACCACATCTTCCAACGAACAATCTAATCAACAAGAAGAAATAGTTAGAAAAGTAAAAACCCCCACTCTCGACCAATTTGCAAGAGATTTGACGAAACTTGCAAGAGAAAAAGCTTTGGATAAAGTCATAGGAAGAGAAAACGAGGTAATGCGC
>NZ_SJDU01000593.1 GCF_005518285.1 Brachyspira catarrhinii
GTTTGTAGAATATAATAATTAATTTATACTTTAGCTCCATTTATATAAATAGTGCTTTCCGTATTATCATATTTACTATTATTAGGAAAAGCCTTAAGTAATTCTTTAATATGGTAGTCATAAAAATCTTTACTTTTTATGTATCTATATACTTCATTTTTTGCTGTTCCTAAATCTTCATATTGAGGTAATAATCTATCTCTTATTTGCCTAGCTTCGTCATCGGATAAACAATATATAGGATATGATGTTGTATAATAATTTCCTCTTTTATAATCATAATATTCATACTCTAATAATAATTGGTCATCTTTTACACTAATATTTGTATACATTTTATTCCTCCATAAAATAATCTTCAATTAAAATTATAACCTAATTATTTATTTTTGTTAACTAAAATTTTAATATAAACGGTCAAATTTTTCGCACAGCATAGCGGGATTATATGGTTGGCAAAGAGAATGCGATATTAACAATAAAGATACAAAGACGAAATATTGGAATGTCATAAATCGGGCTATAATAAAGAGATTATGTATTTTTATTTGAATAGGAATAGTTTTAGGGATATTGATATAAAAGTGGTGGATAAGTGGCATTTGGTAGCGGTGGGTTTTAAAAATGTGAGGTAAATTTGACTTTTTTATAAAAATAATATATAATTCATATTAGTTTAATTTAATTCAAATATGGGAAAATTTTATGATAAAAGAAGAGAAATATTTTAATGATGGATTAGATGCGTATAATAATAAAGATTATGAAAAAGCGAAAGATTTCTTCAGTAAACTTATAGATAAATCTTCAAATTCAGTTGATAATGCAAAATTAAGTGAAATATATTATATGCGTGGGATTTGCCATGCTCAAGAATATTCTATTGATGAAGCTTTAGCAGACTTTAATGAAGCGGAAAAACTAGGATTTGATAAATCTAAAATATATTGTGGTAGAGGTATTGCTTATACAGATAATGGAGAAAACGATAAAGCAATATCTAATTTTGATAAAGCTATAG
>NZ_SJDU01000594.1 GCF_005518285.1 Brachyspira catarrhinii
TGGAAGAGGCTTGCGGTTCTATGGATAAAAGAGGCTTGCGCTTCTATGGATAAAAAACATGGAACGGAACAAGTTCATATTAATATAGTTAAGGCGCAAGAAATAATATACGAACTTTTATCATCTCTAAATTACGAAGCGGGCGAAATAGCGAACAGATTGGCGTCAATTTATACTTATATGAATCAAAAATTGACGGAAGGAAATATTTCAAAAACAAAACCTCCAGTGTTGGAAGTCATAAAATATCTTAAAGAATTGAAAGAGGCTTGGGTTGTAGTCGAAGAAAAAGTTTCTAAAGGAAATGTAGATTCAAATGCAAATAAATCTTCAAATAAAAATGAAAATAAAGAAAATTCGGAAATTAAATTAAATATAAAAGGTTAATTAATGAAAAAAATAATTCCATTTTTAATATTCGCTTTTATCGTATCCTGCGGAGATAGAGATATAGAAACGATTGAACAGCATGAAGCAAGAATGAATCAAATGGAAATTCTAAAATATTATAATATACAGGATGTTATGCCTCCGAGAGTGGTAGAGGATGGCGTTTTATTTACTTTTGCGGAAAATTACGATTCGGTTGAAGTTTCTGGCGATTTCAATTATTGGGAAGACAGCATTCCTTTAATCAAAAACTCTTACGGAATTTTTTATTATTTATGGCAAGTTCCTTTGAAAGCGGGAAAATACAGCTACAGATACAGAGTGAACGGAGTTTGGATTAACGACCCTTTGAACTCGAATACGGAATACGATGACAATAATCAAGAAGTGAGCTATTTTATTTTGGATAAAGATATAGGCTTTTACGATAAAAATCCTCTTTACAATTCTGACGGAACGGTGACTTTTTTCTACAGCAACGATATGGCAAGAGAAGTCATGTTTACCTCCGATAAATTGGGTTTCGACAGTTTAAGATATCCTATGATTTATTCGAATAATCTATGGACTATAACTTTAAGAGCCGAGTCGGGAAATTATTATTATATTTGTAATATGAATGTTTA
>NZ_SJDU01000595.1 GCF_005518285.1 Brachyspira catarrhinii
ATATTTGACTACATAAATATCTCCTATGATTTATTGAATACATATAGTATAGTAAATTATTTCTCGAAAGTCAAGTAAAAAATCATATTGTTATCAAAAAAAAAAAAAAAAAATAAGAAATTTACAAAACTAATGAAATTATGAAAGAATTTGGCATAATTCAGGCATTGCAAACAGATAATAACAAGTAAAATTTTGAATAAAAAAGCGTCTCATTATTGTAATGAAACGCTTTCAATTTAAAAATTATTTTCCAATTTAAATTTTAATTTATGATTATCAATTTTCTATCCAAATATCTGGTTCGAGATTTTTATTTGAGCTATAATAATCTACTACATCTATTCCGTTATAATAGAACTTCAATATTTCTTTATAATCTTTTTGAACTTGAGCCATTCCGTAAGCGCCCCATTGACACATTCCTACTCCATGTCCGCTTCCCTTTCCCGTAATTATGATACCGTTGTCTATTTTATTAATCGTAAAATTAAGAGAAGGCACTAATTTTGGAGAGAGAACGCTTCTGAAATCTCTCGAAGAAATATCGTTATTATCGATTTTTATATTCGTAGCTTTTCCAGATTTTGGGTCCATAGTTATTCCAATAGAAGATTTTTCATCGGCATTAACCGAATAATTTGCAAAATCGTTATTAAGCTCTTTATAGCTTAAAGCGTTAGTCCAAGTTTTTATTTGAGCGTTGCAATAAGGACATTGAACTCCTTCCAAATAAGGCACGGCAGTTCCGAAAACATTTTTTGCGCTGTCGGTATGTCCGCCGCATAAAGCGCTGAAATATGTCGCTATCACTTTATCGTTATAAACCGCTATTTCGTATTTAGTTCTGTCAACCGCCTGTTCCACCGTCCAATTAATTTTTTCCTTTCCGTTATAAACTTGGTATTTTGTCGTATTGTCCACATCGTAAGGAAGCTCGCCATTATTTTTTAATATATGAAACATAGCGTAAGTTCTTGCCGCAATCGCTTGAGCTTTCAACGCTTCGA
>NZ_SJDU01000596.1 GCF_005518285.1 Brachyspira catarrhinii
AGGAAATGCTAAATATAATTTAGGTCAGTATGAAGAAGCTATTAAAGATTATGATAAATGCATAGAGTTAGATAATAAATATTCAAAAGCTTATAATAATAGAGGATTGTCTAAAGAAAGTTTAGAGCAGTATGAAGAAGCTATCAAAGACTATGATAAAGCTATAGAGTTAGATAATAATTATTTAGAAGCCTATAACGGCAGAGGAAATGCTAAATCAGCTTTAGAGAAATATGAGGAAGCAATAAAAGATTATGATAAAGCCATAGAATTTGATAATAATAATCCAGTAATTTATTTCAATAGAGGGAATGCTAATCGAAAATTAAAACAATATAAGGAAGCTATTAAAGATTTTGACAAAGCTATAGAATTAGATAATAATGATTCATCTGCTTATTATAATAGAGGAAATTCTAAAATATATTTGAAGCAGTATGAAGAAGCGATTAAAGATTATGATAAAGCCGTAGAATTAGATGATAATAATTCATTATATTATTATAATAGAGGACTAACTAAATTCTATTTACAGCAGTATGAAAAATCAAGTGAAGATTTTTCTAAATGTATAGAAATAGATGAAAGCTATATAGCTGCTTATAATCAAATAGGCTTTAATAAAATTAAATTAGCGAATATTGAATTAAAAAATGATAATATTTCAAAAGCAAAAGAATTATTAAATGAAGCTTTGGAATATTTTGATAAAGGCATTGAAATAGTTGATGATAATGCTGAAATATATGATACCAGAGGATATGCTAAAACTAAACTTGCTAATATTGAAAGAGATAATGGAAATATAGAAAAAGCCATTGAAGTATATAATGAATGTTTGAAAGATTTTTATAAAGTTGAAGAATTAGAAAAAGAAATACCAGAAACTTTTAACAGCATAGGATACATTAAAAATATACTTGCCAATATTCAAAAAGAAAATATTACTAAAGATGAATATAAACACTTAAAAGATGAGGCTTTAATTTATTTTGAAAAAGCGTACAA
>NZ_SJDU01000006.1 GCF_005518285.1 Brachyspira catarrhinii
TATAATAAAATAATGTCAATAGATAAAAATATATATAAATAATTAATTTAATTTATAGCTTGACTAATAAAAAATTTTGTATATAATTAATAGTATGAAATTAAAATAAGGAGTTTTTATTTATGGTAGAATTAGATAAAGACAATTTTGATGAAAAAGTTATCAACTCAAAGGATTTATGCTTGGTAGACTATTTCGGAGACACTTGCGAACCATGTAAAGCTTTGATGCCTAAAGTTCATGCATTATCCGAAGAATACGCAGGCAAGGTTAATTTCTACTCTTTCAATACTTCTAAAGCAAGAAGATTGGCAATAAGAGAGAAAATTTTGGGACTTCCTACTATAGCCATTTACAAAGACGGCGCTAAAGTTAAAGAAGTTACAAAAGAAGAAGCGACTATAGAAAATATTAAATCTATGGTAGACAGCATGCTATAATTAAGCAAAAGCCCTTCAAGGAGTTTTATTTTTATAAAGCTCCTTTTTTATTTTTAAATTTATTTTAAAATATTTTACTAAAGTTAAAATTAAAAAGATGTCGATTAAAATTAAAAAAATTTATGTTCTTATATTCGTATTAACCGTTCTCTCTTGCAAAACTTTGAATATAATTATTCCAAACGATATTAAAAAAAATCTTGCAAAAAGTATGGAAGAAGACAGAAGCGAAAATCCGATTTATAGAGAATTTAGAGCGGCTTGGTTTTCTACCGTTGGAAATATTGATTTTCCTCTGCGAAACGGAAGCAAGGAGGAACAAAAAAAACTTATAATAAAACATTTGGACGCTTTATATCAAAATAATTTCAACGCCGTATTCGTTCAAGTAAAACCCGATGCTGGAGTAATTTTTAATTCTAAAATAAATCCTACAACGAGATATTTTTTTGGGACGGATTCGACAAACGAAAAAGACGATTATCCTTTTGAAACCGATTTGCTCGAATATATAATCGAAGAAGCGCATCAAAGAAATATTGAAGTTCATGCTTGGTTTAATCCTTATAGAATTTCGCTCACTTATAACGATAAAAAAAGTTATGAAGAGCAATTTTCAAAAAAGAATTTCATTCATACTTATGTTTCAAATAATTTAAAACCCGTTCATTGGTTCGATAATAGACTCTATTTGGACCCAGGAGAGCCGATAAGCGAAAAATATATAATAGATTCCGTTATCGAAGTTGTGGAAAATTACGATGTTGACGGAATACATTTTGACGATTATTTTTATCAAAACGCGATTAAAGGAAAAACTTATAAAGATTGGAATGATAAAATTAGCGCCGAAAAATATGGAAAAGCATCTGGATACGATATTACAAACAAAGCCTATGACGATTACGGAGTTGACGGTTTATACGCTTGGAGACGAAACAATATAAACAATTTGGTAAGCAAATTATATACCGAAATAAAATCGAGAAAACCTTATGTAAAATGGACTATCTCTCCCGCTGGCGTTTGGCGAAACAAAAATAAATTATCGGAATATAAGGGAAGCGAATACGGAAGCGAAACGAAATCTTATAATCCCAACTTTGACGCTTTGCATGCGGATGTTCTTTTATGGATGCTAAACGGAGAGAAAACGGATTCTTTAACCAACGCTACGGAAAAAGACGGAATAAATAAAATGTATGTGGACGCGATTATTCCTCAAGTTTATTGGAGTTCAAAACACAGATTAGTTCCTTTCGACATAACGGTAAATTGGTGGATTAACGAAGCGAAAAAATCTACAAACGGAAATTTGGCGGATTTATATATCGGGCATGCTTTATACAGAATGGGAAGCTCGACTAATATAGAACCTTGGCAAGATATAGATTTGCTATCAAAACAAATAGATTATATAAGAAAAGAAGGAAAAGGTTTTATAAAAGGCTCTTCGTTTTTCACTCTTCATAATATGTATAAAAACGACAGAGATACGGGCGACTTTGGAAACGAAGCGATAAAATATATAAAAGAAAATAATTATATATTCAAAGCGATAGTCCCTGTCATGAATACTATGAAAGATTTGAAAGAAAATATTTTGAAACCCGAAAATCCAAAAATGAAAAAACATTTTAATTATATTGAAATAAGTTTTACGGACCCGAACGAATATAAATTGGACGATTATTCTCATCCAAAAGTTGGAACTTCCGTTTATTACGCGATTTACAGAAAAATTGTCAATAGCTACGAAATAGAATTAATCGATAAAATCAGAAGAACGAATTTTAACGCGGACGCGAAAGTTATTTATAAAGATAAAACGGCAAATAGAAAATCGAATTATATTTATTATATTACCGCTTTGGATAGAATACATAACGAAAGCGATTATTTGGAAATTAGCTTACAATAAATAAGTCAAACGATAGCGTAATAATTAGAATTTTTTGTAATATAAAACGGCTCTATATCGAGTTTATCCATTAATTGTTTCAAAAATTTATTATTGCCTCCAATCATTTCTTTATGTTGAGAACCGTTAAAAAATACCAACGGCGAAGCTTTAATTTTTGTATCTTTCGGCAATCCAAAATCAAATAAAAATTTGTCAGTATCCAAAATTCTTAAATATGTAAATATTTCCAAAACGCAACGAAGCATAGTTTCTTCGTTATCTTCCTTTTTCAATTCCAAAAGGTAAACGGTTTTAATATCTCTGTTATAAGAAACAATATCAATTTTTCCCGCGTCATCGTCTCTCACATTTTTTAACGGAGTTTGATAATCTAATACTTTTCCAAGAATATTAAGCGAACCTTGATTAAAAATATCCATTGCTATTATTTCTTCGCTTGGGTTAGGTCTTGGAGTATATTTTCCATCATGAGTTTCAACTTTATAAGAAGATAAACGAGTTATTTTTTGAATTTTATATAATAAGTCAATATTATTCAAAAGCCATTCCGCCACAACTTCGGTATATTTTTCTTTCGTATCCGTTGTGTTTCCTCTATAATTAATAAAATCTTCTTTGTATAAAGTAGAAATATCTTTTAAGTTTTCAAGTTTGTTTATTATTTCGTTTTTTGTGTATCCGTTAGCCATTGTTAATCCTCCAATTAAAATATAAGTATTTACTAAATATATTATGATTTTCAAAATCTTTCAATATTTTAATATAAAAAAACTATATTTCTTTTTTCAATTTATATTTATTTAAAATTTTAGATGTTTCCCATGCATTTCCCGTCCAATAAGGAGTATAACCGCTATCATAACTTTTTGCATAATCAAAAGAATTGTCTAAAATATATAAATGTATTTTATTATCTATGATTTTAAAAGTTATATCGTTGCAGAAAAATTCATGTCGCATATATAACAAATCTATATTTTCATTATTATAAGTTTTTCTTATAGCGTCTAATAAATCTATTAATTCGTTAATATTAAAGTCGTTGTTATAAAGTCTATAATATTCAATATATACCATTAAAATCTTTTTGTCGGATTTTAATTCGTTTAATAATCTTTCTATTCTTTTTGAATAAGTATCTTTTACTTTTATATAGTCGTCTTCAAATTTATTTTCTATGAAGAAATCATGGTTATGAAACAATTTAGCGTTATTATTCAAATACATTTTTACGCCGTCTTTTATCGAATCTCCAATATAAATAAAATTATCTTTAATTAAAAAATCTTTGAATTTATTGTTTATTATTTGCAAATTAGAAATCATATTTGTTTTTGAATAATTTCTACTTGGAGTGAGCCAATCGAAAGGAGACGAAGTAGTTCTTAAATTATTTTTATTCAAAATATCGGCGCAAAAACAATTTCCACCAATGCTAAATATAAAATCATATTCGTATATATTATTATCCAACATTTTATTAGAATTATTACAAAACTGATATAATTTCGTAATATTATCTTTTTGAGATTTTATATTATTCAATTCTTGCTTTATTTCGCTTATTTCCGACTTTATTTCGCTTATTTCCGATATATTGATTAAAATATCCCTTATAAAATTTCTTAAATTCTTAAAAGGTATCCACCATACAATTTTATCAATTAATTTTTTATACATATTTTACCTCGATAAAACTGATAAAATGGATTTTCGAAATAGCTAAATATAAACTTAAAAAATCATAAGAAAATGATTTAATATAATATTGATTTTTTGACAAATTGAATAAAAATTTTAAACTATTCGCAAGGCAAGGCAAGGCAAGGCAAGCGTCAAAAATATAGTATAAATATTAATTTTAATCATAATTAGGAGTATTATAACATTATTTAATTTTTTGTCAATAGAATTTTATAACCATTTCGTTAAAGAATTCTTCATGTATTCAACAACATTTACATTATAAATTTTATTCAATAATTCCAAATTAAAATTTTCGCAGTCGCCAAAATATAAAATCTCTCCTTTATTTAAAAGCAATATTTTATTTGCAAAATTAAAAACATTATTAATATCATGCATAACCGCTACAATGCATCTCTCCTCTTTGCTTACCCATTCTTTCAAATTATAAATGAGTTCCATTTGACTATTTAAATCCAAATGATTTGCGGGCTCGTCCATAAGAATAATTTTTGGATTTTGAGCGAAAACTCTCGCTAAAAAAACTTTTTGAAGTTCGCCTCCCGAAAGTTCGTTTATAGATTTGTCTTTTAAATGAATAATTTTCACTCTTTCCAAACATTCCAAAACTATTTCATTGTCTTTTTTATCTGGCGTTGAAAAAAATTTATCTTTAAAACTCGAATACCTGCCGAGCATAACCGTTTCGAAAACGGAATAATCAAAATATATTTCCGAGATTTGACTCATAAACGCAACGGTTTTATAAACTTCAATATATTTTATATTTTTATTATCGATAAATACCGAACCTTGAAAGTCTAAAATATTGCATAAAGATTTTAATAAAGTGGTTTTTCCCGAACCGTTTGGTCCGATAATGCATAATCTATCGTTTTCAAAAATTTTAAATGAAATATTATTTAGAATTTTTTTATTTCCGTAAGAAAAAGATAATTTACTCGCTTCAATCATTTTTGATTTCCCGCTGCTTTATTATTAAGAAAAATATATAAGAAAAAAGGCGCTCCTATCAATGCGGTTACTATCCCGATTGGAATATTCGCTCCTTGAACCAAAATTCTTGAAAATATATCGGCAATATTAAGCAATATTCCTCCAAAAAGCGCCGACATTGGAACGACTATAATATGTTTCGCTCCGAAAATTTTTCTAACTATATGAGGAGAAACCAAATCTACAAATCCTATTATTCCGACAAAAGAAACTAAAACCGCAGTTATAAAAGAAGAAACGATTATAAAAAATATTCGCATTTTTTTTGCGTTTACTCCCAAAGATAAACTTGTAGTATCTCCAAAAGTCATAATATCCAAAACGGTTGAATATTTCATTAAAACGATTAAAAAAATTATTGTAATCAAAATTATAATTAAAATATCTAAAAAATTTTTCAAATATAAATTTCCTAATTGCCACAATATTATTCGATTTGAATATTTCGGAAAAATATAAATAAAAAAACTCATAAGAGAATAAAAAAATAAAGAAATTACGATTCCCGCAAGAATTATAGAATTATTATTCATGTATTTGTCTATTCTGCCCGCTATAAACAAAATAAAAATTATCGTTATAAAAGCGAATAGAGTCGACATTGCCGAAAAAATATATTGATTAAAATTTATTCCCGTAATTATAAGCAAAGAAGCTCCGAGTCCCGCTCCCGAAGAAATTCCCAAATTATAAACTGAAGCGAGCGGATTTCTCAATATCGACTGCATAACTACTCCCGTAAGCGACAAAGAAGCGCCGACAAAAAAAGCCAAAATAGAACGAGGAAATCTTATATTAAAAATAATGTCCGCGTTGATTTTACTGACGATTAAATTTGGAGAAAATATTTTATGAATAAAAATAGTTATTATTTCTTTCGGAGATATAAAAACATTTCCCACACATATTGAAAGGACAATTGAAATAAAAACTAAAATTATAATTATAGCAATTTTTTTAATCATAAAAATTAAATCCTATTCGTTAAACGATTTAAATAATTCTTGATATTCGTTAGGATAAATCGATTTTGCCATTAAAAATAAAGCCTTTATAATATTATGATTAGGCAGAGAACTTGAAGCTATAAAATAAACTTGGCTTTTTTGAATCGCTTTTATATTTTGCCAAGCCTTGCGATTAAGAATTTCTTTGACGGGATTATCAATATAATCAACGCTCGTAAATATGATATCTGGATTTGCCGACAAGACGCTTTCTTCCGAAACGGCAATCCAAGAATTTTTATTTTCAAAAATATTTTTAGCTCCAATAATATTTATCATATCGTCCAAATAAACATTAGTTCCGAAACTGTATAAATTCGACATTGCCCCTATTTCAAAATAAACGGTTTTTTGATTTCCTTCAATTTTTATTTTATCTCCAATAGATTTTATTTTTTCAATATTTTCTTTCATTTCAAAAATTATATCTTCCGCTTCATTTTCCAATTTTAAAACTTTTCCCAAAAAATAAATATCCTCTTCAATTCCTTCCAAAGTGTCGCTATTTGGAATCACCGCAACGGACAAACCTAAATTTTTCATTGCATCTATAGAACTTTTGCCCGAAAAAACGCTAAAATTATTTATAAATAAAATGTCGGGATTGAGCGAAATAATTTTTTCCGCATCGGGATTCATCATATCGAAAATTTGCATATCGGAAAAATCAATATTATTTTTTTCTAAAATTTCTTTTGAATAAGAGTCAACCGAAATTATTTTATCCGCTTCTCCAATATCGATTAAAATTTCCGTAATAGAAGGAGAGAGACAAATTATTTTATCGATTCGCTCGGGAATTGTTATCTCGTTTCCCGCTCTGTCTTTTATTTGCAAAATTGAATTATTTTTATTATCATTATTGCAAGAAATTATGATAAATAAAAAAGCGGTTAAAGTAATTAAAAATATTTTAAAATTTTTCATTGTTAAGTCCTTATAAAATTAAAAATTATATCCCAATTCCACTTCCCAAGTAAAAGGTTTTGCAACCGAATAAGTCGACAAAATCGGCGTCTTATTAAAAATATTTTTAAAATGAGTCGACACTATCAAATGTTTAAACCAAATTGAATAAAACGAAATATTAAAATCATGAAAATCGTCCGAGTATCTAATCGGGTCATAGTCCGTAATCGGTCTTTTTGTAGAATAAGTATAATGAATATTTAAAGATAGCGAAGTTAAAATATTATTTTCGGAAATAAAATCATAGCCCAACAAAACAGAAATTATATCTTCTGGCATGCCAATTTTTGGAAGTTTATTTTCTCCCATAAATGCGAGCTGATAAGAATAACCAACTTTAGCCTTTATTCTGTTATAAGTTAAAAATGGAATCTCATAACCGACAGACGAACTAACAATATGCGACCGCGCTTTATCGACATTTGTTGGACTCATTCCATACCAAATGATTTTATTGCTATAAACCGTGTAAGCGTAAGAACCTTCGATTTTCAAATTCGTTATCGGCTCTAAAGTAAGTTTTGTAAGCGTTTGATTATAATCTTCAGACTTCAAATTGATATTCCCATATTCTCCGTAATATAAATCGTTGAATGTCGGAGCGGTATAATCATGCGAATAAGAAAAATATAATCCGTAGCCTTTATAAAAATTCATATTAAAAGCGGCGCTATAGGCAAGATAATTTCTATTTTTATAACCGTTCAAAATATCCGACATAAATTCATATTTAATATCTAGTAAAAGCGTGAATATCGGATTATTTTCATCCCAATAACCAAAAGAAAGTTGCGGTTCGTATTTTATTGAAACGGAATGTCTTTGCGGATATGTAGAGAAATTAGTATAAACTGCACCCTTTTCTTCTGTTAAAATATCGTATCTATATTCGGGAGTTATTTTATTATAAAATGTTATCGTATTTGGTAAAAATTCGTCCATTCTGCTTAAAAAACCGTTCAAAGAAACGGCATGCGATTTATAATCCGAAACAAATTTTCCGTTTGTATAATAAGGTCTATCTACAAAAGAATCGAACAAATAAGAAAAAGTAACATTATAATCCAAAATATCCGAAAAACCGTTATAAGAAATTGACGATACTAAAGTAGTAAAATTAAACCAAGAATCCGTTGCGGCTATCGGCGGAATTTGATATTGAGCGGCGGAATTATTGAAAGAAACATTAACGAAAGCTTTAATATAATCTTTATTGTCAAACAAATATTTATAATCCGTAGAAAAATTTATAATAAGCTGACGATTATCATGAAAATTGCCTTTAACTCTCTCTCCCGATTGATTAATAAAATCATAATAATAATTTCCATCCGAATAATAAGAATCTGCGGTAAAAGTAAAAGTTTGTTTTTTATCAATACTCTTTGAAAATAAAATTGATGGGCGAACGGTATTATAAGAACCGTAAGAAAGCGAAACCAAAAGTATATCTTCGAGCGGAGTTTTTGTCGTTATATAAATAGAATTGCCTTTAATCTCTATACTTTCGATTAGATTTGCGGGAATTCTTCTTAAATCGACTCCAGCGTCCGCGTTTCCTTTTGCGACATTCATTAAAACATTATTGACATAGATTTTAATATTATCTGCGTTAGCTCCCGCAGGGTCGACAACTTCATTGCCCATGTAATTTCCTTTATTTACAAAACCAGGTTGATTTGCCAAAACTTCCTGCGCGTTCTGATAGCCCATTCTGTCAATTTCTTCCGAAGTTATTATATTGTTATTAACTTTAATAGGTTCTTTATTTGGTTGGTTTTCTTCCGTGGCGTTTGTTTGAGCGGAATTCGTATTTTCCACTTGCGAAGTAACCCAAATACCGCCTATTAACTCTCTTATTAAGTAAGATTGCGGATAAATAAAATCAAAAAAAATAAAGATTTGAAAGAAAACGATAATAATTAATTTTTTCATAATTATTCCCTTAAAATAGTTCTATTAAGAAGAGTTAAGCTTTATTTTATAAAAGATAGCGCTCTCGACTAATAGTAAAGGTTATCCGACTTCGCTTAATAACAAATGGTTTTAATCATTGTTTATAAGACTTTACGGTTGCGTGCCAGCGTTGGATTTGCACCAACATTCCCCTGATTTATTTTAACTATATTAAAACACAATAATTATTTTTTGTCAAATATAAATTTAAAAAATTAAAATTATATAGAATTCAAATTTCTTAAAGCCTCTCTTATCAAATCTTCGGCGTTCATATTTTCTTTATTTTCTATATTCGACAAAGATTTAATCGCTTCGGAATTTGAAAATCCCAAAGATATTAAAGCCTTTATAACATCGCTCTCGTTGTCGTTACATGGTTTGACTGAAGAAATATTTATGTCGATTTTTTCTATTTTGTCTCTAAGCTCGAATAATAATTTTTCCGCTTTTTTTAACCCCATTCCAGAAACTTTTTTAAGCATCGAAATATCTTTATTGAATAGAATATGCATTATTTCGTCTATGGAATAAGTTGAAAGAATTTCCATCGCCAATTTCGGTCCCACTCCAGAAGTAGTCATTAAAGTTGAAAATAATTTTTTTTCTTCCCGCGTGGCGAATCCGTAAAGCGTCATAGAATCTTCTTTGTGTATGAGTTGAGTGTATAATCTTATATTTTTGTTATTCTCCGTTTTTAATTTTTTCGACACATTGATTTCATAACCGACTCCTCCGCATGAAACGGCTATAAGATTTTCCGAAATTATTTGAGCTTTGCCTTCTATAAAAGCGAACATAAATTAAACCGAAGCCTCGTATTCCAATTCTTTAATAGCTTCTATCATTTTGCTCACATTTATTTTCGATTCGTCAAATTCAACTTCGGCGGATTCTTTTTCCAAACTCACATTAACTTTGCCTACTCCTTCGAGTTCGGTTAAACTTTCCGTAACGGCATTGACGCAATTTTGACAGCCCATGCCTTTTATTTTTATAGTTATGTTTTTCATTAAAATTCTCCTTGTTATGATTGTTATAATTATTAAAAATTATATACTACATTTATAATTAAACAATCGCTATTTATACAAATTAAAAACCACCGATATTTCCGTCCCCTTATCCTTTTCGCTTTCTATATATATGTCGGCGTTATAATGAGCGCAAATATTTTTTACTATAGTCAAACCCAAACCCGTGCCTTGAACTTTCAAATATTTTTCGTTTTTTACTCTAAAAAATCTTTCAAAAATTCTATTTAAATATTTATTTTCTATTCCGCAACCGTTGTCTTTCACGGTAAATGTAGCTTTATCTCCGTTATTTTTCAAAACGATTTTTATATTTCCGCCTTCGTCCGTATATTTTATCGCGTTGTCTACAAGATTGTTTACGACTTCCGTTATCTTTTCTTTATTTGCTATTATTATAGCGGATTCGATTTCCAAATCGATATTTATATTTTTTTTCCGCGCTTTTATTCTATTGCTTTCAAAAACATTAAGAATTATATCTTTTATATCGATTTTTTCATCGATAGTTTCCTGCCAATTCGCTTCCATTCTGCTTAAAGTTAGCATATTCAAAACAAGCTCTTTCATTCTCAAAGCTTCGGCGTTAATTCTTTTTATAAAATCCGTTTTTTTATCTTCTTTCTTATCTCTTTCGCTCATATTTATAAGAAGCTCCGAATAACCTAAAATCGAAGTGAGAGGAGTTTTAAGTTCATGCGAAGCGTTTATAAAAAAATCTTGCTTTTCTATTTCAATTTTTCTTATATCGGTAACATCTTCAAATTTGATTAAAGCGGATATATTTTTATTGTTTAATATTGGGATAAAATTTATTTCTATATCCATATTTTTTTCTTTTATGTCGAATTTTGAAAATCTGTTTAATTTCATCGCATCGTCTATTTTATTAATAACCGATTTGTCTTTAATAATTTCGTTTAGATTTTTTATATCGTTATCCGAAATCCCAAAAAGTTCGATTGCAAATCGATTGATAAAAAAGATGTCTTTGTTTTTATTGATGGCGACAATTCCTTGAGCGATATTTTCAAGAACATAATTTAATTTTTCTCTTTCCGTTTGGTAGCCCGTTATATTATTATTCAAATCAATCGCAAGTTCGTTTATGTCGTATAATATATCGTTAATATCGTTGAAGCCCGTGAGATTTTTTATATTTTGAGATTTGCTCCCGTCAATATTATCCAAAGTTTCTTTTATCGAATAAAATGGAATCATAATATTTCTTGCCATCGAAGGCAAAACCAAAGCCATTATTATAATGACGATTCCTATTACCATTACGGCGGTAAATAAAAAAGTTATCAAATATTTATTAACCGATTCTATCGGCATAGAAATTCTTAATATATAATCCCTATAATCTTCCGCTTTTATTTTTTTTGAAGCGTAAATATAAGGAATTTTTTGACTTATTGAAGTATGAATAGAAAAAACCGCTTTATCTCCCGAACCATGCAAAGCCTTTATGACGTCGCTTCTGTTTGTGTGATTTGCCATAGGATTTACGGAAATATCCGCCACAGTATCCGCTATAACCGTTCCGTTTGTGGCAATAACGCTTATCCTTAATTCTTCTTTATCCGACTGCAAAACGAATTTTCTAAAATCTTCTTCCGTTTTCATGTCGTAAATATCAATTTCTCGCTCGAGCATTTCCATAATATTTACAATCATAAACTGACTGTATCTGATATTATTATATTGAACGGTAAAAAGAATTCCTATAAACATTAAAGCGCTCGTTAATATAAGAACGAATAGCGATTTATAAAAAATATTCTTAATCATAACGATTATTCAATTTCTTGATTTTCTTTCATTTCGGTTAATTTATAGCCCATTCCACGAGCGGTTATAATATTTTCTTTTTGAAGATTCAATTTCTGTCTTATAGATTTTATATGCATATCTATCGTTCGCGTTTCCATCGCGTTTTCTTTTCCCCAAACCTCCTCGAACATTGTCTCGCGCGATACGATACTTTCGGCGTTTTCAATCAAAAGTTTTAATAAATCGAATTCTTTTTGAGTAAGCGCGACTTGATTATTGTTTACGAATACGATTCTTTTTCTGATAATTATTTTTATCTCTCCGAATGTCATCTCTTCCATTTCGATTGTCGTATTTTTCTTTCTTAAATTTGCTTTCACTCTCGCTATAAGCTCCAAAACGGAAAAAGGCTTCGGCATATAATCGTCCGCTCCAGCGTTTAATCCCATCACTATATTTATTTCGCTCGATTTTGCCGTAAGCATTATGACTTTTATCGGAAGATAAGAATAATCCGTTCTTATGATTTTTAATATTTCCGTTCCGTCTATATCGGGAAGCATTATATCTAGCAAAACCAAATTTGGAGTTTGCATTTTCAAAGCTTCGAGCATATCGTAACCGTTGGAGAAACATTTTATATTGAATCCCGCTTCTTCCAAAGTATATTTTATAAGGTCGCTGATATTAATATCGTCTTCAACGGAATAAATAAGTTCTTTTTCCATAAATCTACCGTAATATTTTTTTTCTTTAATTTTGTTATTATAATTTTTATTTTAATTATAAATTAATTTTAATTAAATACAACAACGTTATTTTTGAGGATTTTCTTTGCTCGAAGAATCCAAACCAGAAATGCTGTATCTCATTTCCGTATCCGCCATTATATTTTTCATGTTATAATAATCCAAAACTCCGATATTTCCTTTTTTCAACGCGTCCGCTATAGCCAAAGGAAGTTGAGATTCGGCTTCGACTACTTTCGCTTTCATCTCTTCGACTTGAGCCTTCATTTCCTGTTCTCTCGCTATAGCCATGACTCTTCTCTCTTCCGCTTTAGCTTGAGCGATTTTTTTATCCGCTTCCGCTTGGTCTATTTGCAAAACCGCTCCTATATTGTTTCCCACATCGACATCTGCAATATCAATCGACAAAATTTCAAATGCCGTTCCAGAATCGAGTCCCTTTGCCAAAACGACTTGAGAGATTCTATCGGGATTTTCCAAAACTTCCTTATGAGACGCCGAACTTCCTATTGTGGTAACTATTCCCTCCCCCACTCTCGCGATTATCGTCTCTTCTCCAGCTCCTCCGACAAGTCTGTTAATATTCGTTCTAACCGTCACTCTTGCCGTAGCTTTTACTTGAATTCCGTCTTTTGCGACAGCGGCGATTAACGGAGTGGCTATTACTCTTGGAGAGACGGAAGTTCTTATAGCGTCAACCAAATCTCGTCCCGCCAAATCTATAGCGCATGCCCTTTCAAACGACAGATTCAAAGAGGCTTTATCCGCCGCAATCAGAGCGTCCGATACGGCGGTTGGATTTCCTCCCGCCAAATAATGAGCTTCGAGTTCGTTGCTTCCAATTTTTAATCCCGCTTTCCATAATTTAATCTGATTCAAAACTATTAAAGAAGGATTTACTCTCCTTAATCGCATTGTTAGTAAAGTTATTATGCTTATTCTAACGCCCGAAAATAACGCCGTTACCCAAAGTCCTATTGGGAAGAAACGCAAGAAAATTATCACAACGATTAGTATAATGACTATTCCTATAAACATTGGTATCATACTAAATCCTCCTAAAGATAAAATATTATACATAATAAAATCTCCTTAATTATTTTTTAATTTAGTTTAATATTAATTTTACTTTATTTTTTATTTCCATAACTTATATATCTGTTTTTTAATATTAAGTAATTCCTTTTTATTAATTATTTTCATCTATAAGTTTATTAACCTGTTCTATTGATAAGTTTTCTAAATCTTCTATATCCTCTTCGTTATCAAAATCGCTATCATAAAAGTCTTCGTCAAACATTTTCTCTACTTCATTTATTTCAATTATATCTGTAATTATATTACTATTATCCTTATATTTAATAGCTATTATATCGTGGTATGTTAAGGATATTAGCATTGCGTCTATATATTTATAATTTTTATTTGAACTATAAAATTTACCGTTATATTTATCTTTATTATCATTAACCCAATTCTTTACAAACAAACTTTTTGGATTACTATGCTTTTTATATATTTTTATTATTTTTTTACATAACTTTATTAATACCGCTTTATCTATAAATTCAAGCATTATTTATTTTCCTCCTGCGGCTTATATATTAAAAAGTGTCTGCCATAATTATCTTTATGCATATCTTCCAAAACCTGTTCTCTTTTGTCTATAAATCCTTTGCTTTCCTCTATCTAAAACTTTATAAGCAATAATTCTTAAAATTTTTTTCATTTTTTACATCCACTTACTCATCATATCCTCAAAATCTTTATTAAAATCTTCTACTGTTTCTGGATATTCAGTTGTATATTCTCTTACTAGAAAATCCCAGCCGCTTAAGTAGGTAGGTCGTATTTGATTATCTTCTCCTCGATAAGGAGTGCCAGATTTTTTTATAATATCATAATTTTTATAATTTTCTATATCCTTATCATATATTCTTAATTGTCCTCTGCCATATTTATTTACATAATAATTTTTTTCTCTTAATTTTTGATTAAGCATACTCTTAAATATATTCTTTTTGCCCTCTTCCGATAAGCTATTATAAAAATCCATATTCAAAAACTCACCCAATTCTTTTATATCATAATTAGTAATATTTGCCATTTTTTTATTCTCCTGTTTATTATATACTTTTTAATTTAAATTTATTATATATTATTTTATAAATTTATATACTAAAATCAGTTATGCACATAAGTTCCTATACTCTCGCCCGAAATCGCTTTTGTGATATTTCCCATTTTATTCATGTTAAAAACTCTTATCGGCATATTGTTGTCGTTAGCCATAGCGAAAGCCGTCATATCCATAACCCGCAAATTTTTATTTAAAGCTTCTCTAAAAGTAATTTCGTTATACATTTTGGCGTCTTCGTTCGTTTTTGGGTCTTTATCGTAAATGCCGTCAACATTAGTTCCTTTCAATACGATTGAAGCGTCAATTTCCAAAGCTCGTAAAATCGCCGTGCTGTCTGTAGTAAAATAAGGGTTTGAAGTTCCGCCCGCTATTATCAAAACATTTCCTCTCTCCAATATTCTTATAGCCTTATCTCTTTCAAATCCTTCAATCATTCCTTCGATATTAAAAGCCGAAAGTATTTGAGTTGGAGTTCCCGCCGCCATGAATCTGTCTTTCAAAGCGATTGCGTTCATTATCGTGGCAAGCATTCCCATCGAGTCGGCAGTCGCCCTAATCATTCCCGTTTTATTGGAAAGTTGCATTCCTCTGAATATATTTCCGCCTCCGACAACAACGGCAATTTGAGTGTCGTTTCCCGCTTCTTTCATTTCCAAAGCTATTCTGTCGACTACATTATTGTCAATTCCGTAATCTTTTTGTCCGAGCAAAGCCTCGCCTGAAATTTTTAATAAAACGGTTTTTTTCATTATATTTTAACCTCTTAACAAATTATTATATTATATTTTTTATCATTATCAATACAATTATATTATTTAACATTATTTTTTTCTAAAATTTCACGCCATAAATTTATATGTTCTGAATTTATTTCAGACGATATTTTAGAATCTTATACAAGATTTCTGGTATATAATTTTAAAAAATCATTGTAATTATCTATAAATCTTAAATAATATTTTAAACTTGTCATAATGCCGTTAGGAATAATATCCATTTTGGTTTCTTTTTTTATTTTTAAAACAAGTTCTTTTATGTATTTTAATTCATTTCCATCTTTGAAGCTATTTTCGTATGTGGTTAATATATAATATCTAAATATATTTGAATTTAATGTTTTATTAAAAACGCTTAAAATTAATTCTCTATCAATTGGAATATTATGTTTTATTTCAATTACTTCGTATGGGCTATTATTTTTATATACTACTTCTATATCGCCATATCCATGCTTATCAGACGATGTATGATAATTTAATGGTTTTAATTTTTTATCCTTATAAATATTTACGTTTTTAATTAATTCTTGATATATACTATAAAAGGCAATAACAGGAAGCCTTGATGAATTTTTGCAGTTAAAATGATTATAAAACATATTAATAATTTTATCTATATTCAATATATCTAATGTTTCCGACATGTTTATGGTTTCTATATTTAAAATTTCAGCTTTATTTAAAAGTAATTTTAACTTTGCAAATAAATATACTAAACAAAAATATGCACTATCATGATTTTCTATAGAGTCTATTATTGAAAGGAATGACATTTTTACTTTTTCATTCCTTATTTTGATTTCTTTTCCACTTTTAATAGACCATTCTATTTTTTCTCTTGTAGCTAAAGTTAAAAATGCAGACTCTTTATTAGAATACTTTAAAAAGTATTTCTTAAAAAATGGAGTCGTTATATTAGTGTCTAATGTTCTAGCGGAATATCCGTTTTTAAAATCGGTTCTATGTTTTCTAATGTCTTGTTCGGGATTATTAATCTTTTTTATGCAACTAGTCACTATTGCCTGAATAATTGATTTATTTTTATCTATATTATCAATTAATATATTTAGATTATTTTTTAAATCAGACGGAATATTATCAAATTTATCATAAGAAATTAATTTGTCAGAATCTTTAATAGCTTTTTCTAAAATATCGTTATAAACTTTATTATTCATACTAATATTTCCATATCCATATTTTCTATTTTGTTAAGTCTCTCTAATGAATATTCTACATATTCATTAAAAATCTCTATGCCTATATAGAAACGATTTAACTTTTTAGCCACAACGCATGTCGTTCCAGAACCTAAAAAAGGGTCAAGTATTATTGAATTTTTTTTAGTTAAAAGTTTTATTATCTCTCCAACTATAAATTCGGGATATATTGCTGGGTGCTTATTACCTTTAATAGTTTCTACTGTAGATTCTATAATATCTTTTTTCATTGAATTTCCATATATTTTTATAATGGTAAACCCTTTTTGCTGTATCTGGTTTAATCTGCCTCCCGATTGCCCCCCGTATGGAAGGGCATGAACTCCCCTTATTTTCATTCTAAAACTTTCTATTTTCCCAGATTTAACTTCTGAAATAACTTTATCTAATTCTTCATAAGCTAATTTTTTTTCTTCATTAGAAAGCGTAGAATTATCTATAATATTAAAATATTTTTGACCAATATTGCTATTTTTTATAGTATTTGTTTTATTTTTTAAATTTTTATATTCAAGGAAAGAATTATTATCAAAATAATAATCCTTCGATTTAGTAAATATAAAAAAAGGTTCTGTTGCGGGAACTAATTTTTTCGTATTTTGTCTAGGAGATGGATTTATTTTTACCCAAGTTAATTCGTTTATTAAGCGAATATTATCTATTTTTTGAGCTTCTATTGCAAATCTATAAGGTATTAAATTTAAATTACCATTTGTATATTTATCTCCAATATTAAAAACTATACTACCTGTAGATTTTATAATTCTTTTACATTCCTTAAATACTAATATCAATTTATTAATATATTCATCTACTGTGTTTTCATTTCCAATACCAATATAGCCATAATCTCTTTGTTTAAAATAAGGAGGAGAAGTTATTATTAAATCGATTGAGTCGTTAGGAATATTTGATAAAACTCGAATGTTATCGTCACATATAATTTTATTTTTAAGTTCCTCTAAAGCATACATATTTTTTATACAAATTATTAAATTATTTTACAAATAAAACAATGGTTCAATAATTTTATTTACTTTTTCGCAAATCTTCTATAGCTTTTGACAATATTGAAATTCCTCTGTCTATCATTTCTGGAGACGAATTCGTATAATTTAATCTGAATGTTCCTTCGCCTCTTTTCTTTTCATAGAAAGGCTCTCCAGGTGCGATAGCGACTCCGTTATCCGCGGCTTTTTTACCGAGTTCTACCGCGTCAATTCCTTTCGGCAAAGTCACCCAAATAAACATACCGCCTTCTGGATGCGTCCAATGTATATCTTTCGCAAAATATTTATCCATAGCTTCGAGCATGCAGTCGCATTGTTTTTTATACAAATCGGTAATGGTTTTTATATGAGCGTCATAATCGTTATCGGCAAGATATTGAGCGACAACCATTTGCCCGAATATGCTCGTATGAAAATCCACAAGCTGTTTATAATGTTTCATTTTATTTATAACTTCGTCAACCCCGCAAGCAATCCATCCCATTCTAAAACCAGGCGAGAAAGTTTTTGAAAAAGTTCCCATGAGTATAGCCTGTTCGCCAAGCAAACTATAGAAAGATTTTTGATGCTCTCCTCTGAATCTCAATTCTCCGTAAGGATTATCTTCAATAAAGAAAGTGTCTTTAATAAAGAAAGTG
>NZ_SJDU01000060.1 GCF_005518285.1 Brachyspira catarrhinii
TGTTGTATGTTATAATTATTATATAAAAAATTAAAACGGGAGAAATTAAAATGAAAAATAATTTAACTAAAAAAGAAATCGACAATTTATACAAATGGGGTAAAAAATACTTTATTAAAAGTTTGTATTTTAAAGAAAAATTAGAAAATATAAAAGAACTGAAAATAGAACATGATAAAATAGATTATTTGCCAAACGAAATTTTTAAGCTCACAAATCTTGAAAGTATTTATATAGGTTATGATAATTTTAAAGAAATTCCAAAAGATATTGGAAATTTAATTAATCTTAAAAATCTTGCAATAGGCTCTTACGATGTAAAAATTTTTCCTAAAGAAATGTTTAATTTGGTTAATCTTGAAAAACTTAATATAGATTGCTACGGTTTGGAAAAATTACCCGATGAAATAAGCAATTTTACTAAACTTGAAGAATTGACTATATGGTGTCGGAATTTGAAAAATCTGCCAAAAGGAATTGGAAATTTATATAATCTTAAAAAACTTAAAATACATGCCCATGATTTAGAAGAATTGCCAAGCGAAATAGGAAATTTAATTAATCTTGAAATATTTGAAATATCGGATAATAAAAAATTAAAAGAATTGCCTAAAGAAATTGGCAATTTAATCAAGCTTAAAGAATTTACAATATTATGTTGGAATTTAAAAAATCTGCCTAAAGAAATTGGAAACCTTACCAATCTTAAAATGTTTAATATAGGTTCTGAGAATTTAAATAAACTTCCAAAAGAGATTGGAAATTTAATCAAACTTGAAAAACTTAAGTTATTAATCCATTATTTAAAAAATATTCCCAAAGAAATAGGAAATTTTACTAAACTCAAAGAGCTTGATATAAATTGCATAAGTTTAAAAGAAATTCCTAAAGAAATTGACAATCTAAATAATCTTAAAAATTTTGATTTAACATGGAGGAAGAACATAAATAAATTGCCAAAAGAAATATTGAGTTTAAATAAACTTAAAAATATGCGCGTAAATCATGATTTTGATAGATAAAAATGGAGTAAAAACAAGTATCGGTGTATGATACTAGTTGTATGTTATAATTATTATATAAATTAATTTTTTATTTAAGGAGTAAAAAATGTCAGAAAAATTAAAAACAGGAGAAGTTAAAATGCAAAACAATTTAACAAAAAAAGAAATCTACAATTTATGCAAGTGGGCGAAAGAATACGAGATTAAAGATTTGGATAGCGAAGAGAAAATACTAAATATAAAGGAGCTTGAAATAGATAATTCTTCTTTAAACCTTCCAGAAATAAAGTATTTTCCAAAAGAGTTTTTTAAACTTGCAAGTCTTGAGAGTTTTTATATAGTTGGCGATAAGATAAAATGCAATTTAAAAAACATTATAAAGAATATTGGGAAATTAACTAATCTTAAAAGTCTTACCATAATATGCGATATAAAAAAACTGCCAAAAGATATTTTTAATTTGATTAATCTTGAAAAACTTGGTATATATAGCGATAGTTTAAAAAAATTACCGAGCGAGATTGGAAAATTAACTAATATTAAAGAACTTTATATTTACCACTCTAGCTACTTACATGAATTGCCAAAAGAAATTGTAAATTTATCTAATCTTGAAAAACTTGATATAAATTGCAGTTTGGAAAAATTACCAGAAGGAATAAGTAAATTAACCAACCTTAAAACTATCAATTTTGGATATTGTGGAAATCCAATAAATATAAAAGAAATTTTTAATTTAAAAAATCTTGAGTATTTGGAAATAGACAACGAATTTGAACATTTTAACGAAATTCCTAAAGAAATAAGAAATTTGACTAATCTTAAAAGTCTTACTATAAATTGCCACAATTCATTAGAATTGCCAAAAGAAATTGGAAATCTAATTAATCTTGAGTATTTAGAAATAAAAAGCTCTAATAAAGATTTTAACGGAATTCCCGAAGAAATAAGAAATTTGACTAATCTTAAAAGTCTTAAAATAAATTATTGGGATATGAAAACATTGCCTAAAGAAATATTTAATTTAGCTAATCTTGAAAGCCTTACTATAAATTGCCTTAAGCTATTAGAATTACCAAGCGATATCGAGAAATTAACTAGCCTTAAAGAACTTGATATTGTCTCTGTTGAATTAGAAAAGTTGCCTAAAGAAATAGGAAATTTATCCAACCTTGAAAAACTTTCAATAGGTCACGATGACTATTGTAATTTAGAAGAACTACCGAGCGAGATTGGAAAATTAATTAATCTTAAAGAGCTTGATATTACAATTTCTAACTTAAAGGAATTGCCAAAAGAAATTGGAAATTTAGTTAATCTTGAGAAACTTTATATAAGTTGCAAGTATTTAGAAAAACTTCCTGAAGAAATCAAGTATTTAGAAAAACTTCCTGAAGAAATAGGGAATTTATCTAACCTTGAGAAATTATATATAAATTGCGAGAAGTTAAAAGAATTGCCCGAAGAAATAAGGAATTTAAGTAAATTTAAAAATAAACAATAAATTATAATTTTTATAAGCGAAAATTAACATTATAACAAGTATCGGTATATGATACTTGTTGTATGTTATAATTATTATATAAATTAATTTTTTATTTTTTATTAAGGAGTAAAAATGAAATTGGAAGAAGCTTTAAAATTATACGAAGGACAAGAAGGAGTTAAAGAAATAAAAATTCTAATTAAAAAAGGAATTAACTCCAGATATTTTAAAAAAAAGAATATAAAAAAAGATAAAAAAATTATGGAAAATGCGCATCTAATTCAGATAGCGGAAAGTTTAGGTCATAAAGAAATTATCGAAGAGTTGGAAGATATCGGAAACGACTTTTTTCAAAATATGTGTCCTATTCATATAGCGGCGAGATTTGGTTATAAGGAAATTGTCGAGGCGTTGATAGAAAACAGAGCGGATATAAATATTAAAGGCTGGTATGGAGACTCCGCTCTCCATGAAGCATGTCAAAAATATAATAATATAGATATAGTCAAAGTTCTTATAAAAAATGGAGCGGATGTGAATATAAAAAACGAAATTAAAAAAACGGCGCTTTACTATGCATGCGAAAATAATAATGATGAGATAGTCGATATTCTTATTAAAAACGGAGCTAATTTAGGACTTGAACCAAATCATAAAGTTTGGCGTTTGGATTTGCCTTATAGAGAAGAGGAATATTTTATGGATAGGGCATGCGATTATGATTGGGCGTATGAAGAAGACGATTTAAGCGAACCTGTTGTAATTACGGCGGATGTTCCTTTTTATTTTGAAAATATGCCCCCGTATTCTACAATTTATAGCTATTGCGGAGATGAGAAAAAAGAACATAAAAAATATTTATACGAAAATTATTTCGATTTTTACGGCGAGGATTCCTACTGCGAACAATATAATATTTATTTTAGAAAAAACAAAGAAAAATTTTATAGTCAATTTATATATTATTTTAATACTTTAAATATATATCAGCAGGAAATAACGGACGGGAAAAATTATTTTATAATCACGCATTTCGCATTAATGAGCAGAAAAATTGACAAAGAATTTATTTTATGGCTTGTGGAAAATTTTAATTCCATTCCCATTGAGGAAGGAACAATGAACAGCTTTGACGATTTGAATAAAATAAAATTATGCAAGAAAGGAATCACTTATTATTTGTCTTACGGAGGAAGTCTTTACGCTTTTATGACGATGGATAAATATATTTTTGTAGTTTGCGAAATAAGAGATTTAACCGAGCGAAGCAAAGAATTTATGCGACTTGCTATTTACATGACGGGTGAGCGATACTGCATAAACAGAAAAATCGAACCTTTGGAAGAACATGAGGAAGATAGAGTAAAAAGAATGAAAATAACGATAAAAAAATATTCCCGCAGATATTTAAAATTCATTAAAGAAGTCGCGAAATATTTGGAAATAAAAGGTTATAAAAAGAATAAAGATTATAAGATTTATTCGGATGAAAATATTATTGAGAATATGGCGGAACTTTACGGCTATAATAACAATTATGTTAGAAATATAAAAATTATAAAAAACGATATTGTATCTTTATCAAGCAATTATACCGATAAAGACGGCGTAGCTTATTATTTAGGTTTAACCGTTTCCTCTTATAATGAAAAGTTAAAGGAAAAAACGATAAAAATAAAAAATGCGATTGAAAAATTTATGTTTTATAAATTTCAATATAAATTTAAAGAAAAAGAAGATTTTGGAGAATATGGATTATTTTACAAAATAAGAGTAAAAAAAGACAAACCAGAAGAAATCGCGGAAGCTATGATTAAATTATATGGAATTTCAAAAAGTAAAAAAATAAAATATAAAGAAGATGGAATAATTAGAAGATTAAAAAAGTTAAAAAAATTAAATAAAATATCTTTTGAGATATAAATAAAATTATGAATAAAATATTAAATCGGTTTGATTTTAATTAATTTTTAAATTATAATCGAATGTATAAAAAGAATTAAAAATTTTATGACTAAAAGTTTAACTAAAGAAGAAAATATATTATTAACTTTAATAAACGCTTTTCAAAACGATGAAAAAGAAAAATTAAATAGTTTGGGAAATATTTTTAAATCTTTAATCGAAGTAAGAGAAAAAGTTAAAGAAGAAATGGAAAAACTTCCTCCGCAGTTCAATATATTAGAATCTATAAAAAATCAAACCGAAAGAGGCAGTTTATCGACATTTGAAACTTATAATAGCGATTTGTTTTATCAATTATTTAAAATAAAAAAAGAAAAAATTAATTTTGTTAAATTATTTTTGGAATTCACAAACGATAAATTTGAAAACAAGATTGATTTAAATAATATCGATTGGAAAAAATCGACAGTCGGCAAGGAATATGGAATTAAAGTCGAAAAAGAAGATAGAACTACAAATAGAAGAATAGATTTAATAATTTATTATAACGATAAAGAAAAATCTTTTGCGGTAATAATTGAGAATAAAACGAAAAGAAGAACGGGTGACCAAGATAGCCAAATAAAAGATTATTACGATAAAATAAGCAAGAATTATAAAAATGTTTACGCTATTTATTTAACTCCCGAAGGAAAATTACCGAGCGAAAATAGTTTGCCTAAAAATTATTACGATAAAAAACTTTACGGCAAATTTGCAAACATAAGACATGCCGAAATAGGTTATTGGCTTGAAGGCATTTTAAAAAGGCAAGAATTTTCTTTTTTAAATAATAATGAAGAAGAAAATAATAAATATAATTATAAACTTTTAAAATCCGCGCTTATACAAATAATAGATAATGAAAAAAGTATAAGCGGAGAAAACGAGGAGAACAATATGGAAGAGAAAGAAATAAAAAAAGTATTAAACGAAAAACTTATTAAAGAATTAAAAAGTAAAGAAGAATTAACCGAAAGCGAATTGGACAAATATATTGAAATGTTTGATAAAGCCAAAGGTTTATTAGTAAAAGAAAAAATACCAATTATTATAAAAAAACATTTGAGATTTACTAAAGAAGTTAACAAATATTTAAATAAAAATATTAAATATGAATTAACAAGCGATAAAGATATTATTAATAATATGACAAATGAGAATTGGACAGCACATATATATTTTAAAATAAATAAAATAGAAATAAAGATTGAAAGTGATTATTATTGGTGGAAAAATGATATTGTATCAGAATACTTTATTGCTATATACAAAGGAAATAAATCAACTAAAAATAAATTAAAAAAAATAGAAAATGACATTAAAAATATATTTTCTAATTTGAAATTTTATGACCAAGAAGGCAGGTATGTTTATTTGATAGATAATGTGGAAGAAAATTCTCCTAAAGAAACTGCCGAAGCTATAAATAAATTATACGAATTACTTAAAAAAAGAGATTAAATAATTTTTTAATCTCTATAAATCCTTATACCGCCGCCGTTTTTGTATTCGTTTTCTACAGTCAACTTTGGCAAATATTCTTTAATTTTTTCTGGCAAAATTACTTCCTTGTCAATTCTTAAAGTATTTAATCTTTTCGCATTCAAAATACTTTCGGGAACGGATTTTATTTCGTTATTAAGAAGAAGCAGACATTGAAGATTTTTTATTTCAAAAATATAATCGGGAATATTTTTAATTTTATTGTTATCCAAATTAAGAGACATAGGATTAATATTTTTTATACTTTCGGGAATAAATTCTATTTCATTGTCGTTCAAATTAAGCCAATATAATTTTTTTAATTTAAACGGAATATTATCTGGAATAGCTTTTATTTTATTATTATTCAAATCAAAACTTTCGCATCCGCGCAAATAAAATATCTCGTCTGGCAAATATTCTATTTCGTTATTATTTAAATCTATTCTGCTAATAAATTCCAACTTTTTAATTTCTTTAGAAACATTTTTTATTTTATTATGGCTCATATCGAACGCAACCATGAAAACTAAATTTTTTATTTCGGCGTCAATATATTCGATTTCGTTATGGCTCAAATCGATTTCGCTTAAATTTCTCAAATTATAAATTCCTTTTGGTATAAAAGTCAATTTATTATTTTTCAACTCGAGGCGCGTTAATTTTTTTAGATTTCCAATTTCTTCGGGCAAATCGTTTATTTGATTTAAGTTAGCGTCCAATTTTTCCAAATTAATTAATCTTCCAAACGATTTTGGTAGAGTTTTAAGTTTATTTTCCGAAAGCTCAATATTTTTTAAATTTTCAAGCTCGCCTATTTCTTCTGGCAATTCGGTTAATTCGTTTTCCCATAAATATAATTTTTCAAGGTTTTTCAAATTCTCTATATTTTTATTTAAACTTTTTATTTCGTTGTGGCTTAAAGCTAATTCGATTAAATTTTTTAATTTTCCTATAGAATCTGGCAAATATTCGATTTTATTATACGCTAAATTAAGTTCTTCCAAATTTTCCAATTCTCCTATTTCTTCGGGGATTTCTTTTATAATGTTTCCTTGTAAATTTAATTTTTTAAGATTTTTAAGTTTTCCAATAGATTTTGGAATATATTCTATCGCGTTATAAGACAAGTCCAAAATTTCTAAACTTGCCAATTTTTCTATATCTTTTGGAAATTCATTTATTATATTTTCATCGCATTTCAATTCTTTAAGATTTTTCAAATTGCAAATCGTGTCGGGCAAATATTTAATTTTATTGTCCGATAAATTAAGTTTTTCCAAATTAATTAAATTTTCAATATCGTAGGAAATAGAACTTATTTTGTTTTCTTCCAAATTTAATTCTTTAAGATTGTTTAATTGATATAAATATCGAGAGTTATCGGCAAAATCGCATAAATATTTTATGTCGTTGTAGGATAAATCGAGTTTTTCCAAGTTTATTAATCTGTCAATTCGGTAAGGAATAGCGGATATTTTATTATTATTCAAAATCAATTCTTTTAAATTTGTTAGCTCCAAAACAAAGCCCGATATACATCCGATTTCATTTTCATGAGCGTCCAATATTTTTAAATTAGTCAAAGCGCTTATTTCTTTTGGAAATTCGGTTAAGCCGTTTAAATTTATATCAAGCTCTTCTAAAGTTTTTATTTTAAAAATCTCTTTAGGCAATAGTCCAAATCTATCTTTAAATGACTTAAACGAATAATTAAAGTCGTTAAAAGAAATTATCAAAGATTTTAAATTTTTAAATTTATAAGGAATCTTTTTTAAGTTATTTCCAGATATATCCAATTTCTTTAAATTGGTTAATTTGCATATTTCGTTATTGATTTCATAAATATCGTTATTGCTAATGTCAAGCTCTTCCAAACTTTTAATATTAAAAATTTCTTTTGGAAGTTTATTAAAATCTGAATCACAACGATTAGAAATATTTAATATTTTAAGATTGTTTAATTTTTTTATTTCGGTGGGAGTTTTATTTAAGTTTATGGATAATTCTTTTAAATTAATTAATTTTGATATTTCTTTTGGAATTTCGCCGTAAGAATTTCCAGATACATCAAGCTCTTCTAAAGTTTCAATATCGAATATTCTTTTAGGAATTTCTTTTAAGTTATTATAAGAAATATCTAATTTTTTTAAATTGCATAAATTAGAAATTTCATCTGGAATTTTAGACAATCGATTGGATGCAAGATTTAATTCTTCTAAACAATTTAACTTGAAAATAGATTTTGGAAGTTTATTAATTTTATTCATAGCGAATATTAAAACTTTTAAATTCTCTAAATTTGAAAGTTTTGTGGGAAGCTTTCTTATGCTATTTTCCGCAAGATTTAATTTTTGCATGCTTTTAAGTTTGAATGATTCATTCGTGATTTTTTCTATATAGATATTTGCATCCCATAAAGGCAATTCTTTTACAGTCGTCAAATATTCTTCCGTTTCCAAGTTGACGTTAAAACCTAAAAAGTGATAACGAATCCATCCATATAATTTTCTTTTTTCTTCTTCGGTTAAAATATTAATCATAAAATTTTTCCTATTATTTTATTTTTTAACTATTATAATTATAACATATAATGAGTATCACACACCGATACTTATTTTTTTAATAAAACTTTACTAAATTATACTAATTGGATAAATTTTAAAAATTGATTTAAAAAACAATAATTGACATTAACCGTTTCTATAGTATTATTAACTAATTAGTTTTAAATTAAAAGAATAAAGGTTTGAATTATGATTTTTGATTATAAAGGAATTACGAATAAAAATAAGGATTTAATATTTATAGCGGGTCCCTGCGTTATTGAAAGCGAAGAGATGACTATAAACATCGCCAAAAAATTAAAAGAAATTAAAGATAAATTAAATATACAATTAATATTCAAAGGAAGCTACGATAAAGCTAACAGAACCTCGCTAAATTCTTTTAGAGGTTTGGGAATGAAAAACGGACTTGAAATATTGAAAACCGTTTCAAAAGAATTCGATTTGCCGACAATAACCGATATACATATTCCCGCCGAAGCCGAAGAAGCCGCAAAATATGTAGACTTTCTTCAAATACCAGCTTTTTTATGCAGACAAACGGATATTTTACGAGCCGCATGCGAAACGGGAAAAGCGGTTAATGTTAAAAAAGGACAGTTTATAAGCGGATACGATTGCAAATATATCGCTGACAAATGCTCGGACGCCATAAACGAAAATAGACTTTTTTTATGCGAAAGAGGAA
>NZ_SJDU01000597.1 GCF_005518285.1 Brachyspira catarrhinii
AATATTATAGCTTCATTATCTAATTTTGGTTATTCCAAATTTACATGCCTTACCAGTGCTTGATGTTATTCCTGTTGTATTTGTTAAATTTATACCATCTGATAAATTAAAATAATTCTCTATAATAGGACTATAAAAAAATAATCCGTCAGATGTACCTACGTTATATATCGACGATGTGAAAGTTCCCTGTAATTTCACAGAACTTCCAGTTTGATTTAATCCCAAATTACATAATGAAGCTATAATATTCTGCTGAAAATTAGAATTAACAGCAAATATATTTCTATCTTCAGGTTTTAATACTCTATTCTTTATATTAAGGCTTATAGTATATGTACCATTAATATCAGAACCGTCTTTTGTTTCTATGTAAAGTTTACATTTACTTGAATAAGAATTACTATAAACAAATTTAAATTGATATTCTTTATCTACTCCTGCTATAGTTATCTCACCAGAATCTGCTGATATATATTCAGAGCTAAAACTATAATCATCTGTAAAATTAAAAAATTGGCTAATTGTAGAGTATTGTTCATAATCATTTGTTATATTATCAATAGTAAATGAAAATGGGAAATCTTCACTGTTTCTTATTTCAGCCGTAATATTTCCTTTTAATCTATATTCATTATTTTCTTTTACTATTGAAGCACTACTTACAGCACCATTCCCTAATATCTCATCTTTAAATGTCAAATTAATAGTATCAGGTATGCTAACTTTAAATCTAGGAAAATCATAACCTGAAACATATTCTAAATTAGTATTTGTATTATCATAAGTAACAAGTTCGGCTTTTGTAGCTAAATCTCCGCTCGCACTTATCACATTATCTTCTATAGTTATATTAGTCCCTGCTGTGAGCGTGTCCTGTTTTGTAGAAAGTCCTGCCTGTAATTGCTGTTGTAAATATTGATTATTCACTATAGAAGTATTTGTGATTGAAGAAGGCATATTTACATTGCTTGCCCCCTCGCTGTCTCTTCCCATCACTGTATT
>NZ_SJDU01000598.1 GCF_005518285.1 Brachyspira catarrhinii
CGAAATTATAGTATGCTAATTTATAGTATTTAATCATAATTAAACTATCCATTATCTATTAACTTTATGATTAAAATATAACATGAATTAAAAAATATGTCAATAGTTAATATAAAAAATTTTTAAAAATAAATTATTTGAATTTTTATTAAATCTGAATTATAATATTTTAACTTTATGACTTTACTTTTTATTTATTTTAATTAATGGCTTTATATTCTTTTTTATTTTTTATGATTTAACAACATATTTTAATTAAGGAGTTAAAAATGGCGGAAAAACAAATACTTAATTTTGAGGCGGAAACCAAACAAATTTTAAATTTAATGGTTCATTCTATTTACACTCATAAAGAGATATTTTTAAGAGAGCTTATTTCAAACGCAAGCGACGCTTTGGATAAGGCGAGATTTGAATCCATTACCAAAAGCGACAAATATACGGGAATGGATAATTTGAGAATAAAAATAGAAATAGACGAACAAAATAGAATTCTAACTATAAAAGACAACGGAATCGGCATGACTAAAGAAGATGTTATACAAAATATCGGCTCTATCGCTCGAAGCGGGACGAAAGCTTTTTTGGAAAAAATTAAACAAGAAAATGCAAATAAAGAAAGCGGAATCGATTTGATAGGACAGTTTGGAGTAGGTTTTTATTCGGCTTTTATGGTTGCGGATAATATTATAATTGAAACTAAAAATGTGGAGTCTGATAGCGGCGTGAGATGGGAAAGCTCTGGAGACGGTTCTTATTCTATAGAAGATATTGAAAAAAACGATAGAGGAACAAATATAATATTGAAATTGAAACCTAAAGACGAAAACGAAGACGATTATTCCAACAGATATACTTTAGAGAGATTAATTCAAAAATATTCAAATTATGTTCATTATCCTATAGTTATGGATATGCCGATTCCTAAAAAAGACGAAAAAGAGATTCAACAATACGAAGAGAAAACGATTAATTCGATGATTAGAATTTGGCAGA
>NZ_SJDU01000599.1 GCF_005518285.1 Brachyspira catarrhinii
GCTGTCAGTGTAAGAACAATGTCAGCGACCCGAACAATATTCCGCCTGATAACGGGATAAAAACAAACGACATACCTCCAGGAACTTTTTTCATCAGCGAGGCAACGGACAATGTCAAAGCTTCAATAATCAAATCGTCTACTACTTCGATTAGCGACATCAAAATAGGTTTCGTATCGGCAAACAATTATACTTACAGTTTTACTTATACAGTCGATGACGCAACCGAAACGGTGGAAGCGAATAAAATCACTGCGGACGATTTCCGAGTTGCAGACAATGTATTGACTGCGAAAAATAGCGTAGCGGATAAAATGAAGCAGGTTGATAGTTCGACTGCTCCTGTGGAAAAAACGATTACGATTAATTTCACTTTTACGCCAGACGATAAAACTTTGAAGAACAATACTCCAACTTTGTCCGTTGAAGTGAAGTTGACGCATGCTCAATCATTAAATACTACTGAAACAAAAAAGAGTAAAGTAGAAGAAATATTCAAATTAATTAAATTATATCCTGGTAATAATAATGCCTATCAGTTCGATTTTTCGGGAGCTACTTTTACCGCTACCGATAATAATACTAAAATCGAAGTTAAAAATTCACATGCCAAAGCGAATGATAACGAAACTATTACCATAGAAGATTTTAAAACTGATTTAATCGAAGGAAGAACATATGGTTTGTATGAACAAACAGTTCAAAATTTAGGGTATCTTTCATCCGTAAAATTTGATGATACACAAGAACAAGGAAAAATTAATGGCACTGTAGCCACATTTTATGTAGTCCTTACTTTTAATCCACAATACGAAACCGAAGATATTATAGTTCAGATAGATGTCGATGCAAAAAATGAAGGTAAAGGTGGAAAGTGGGCGGATACTACACAAACCTCATAAGTTATTGAGCTGAGATTATTAAGGATAATTAAAGTTTGAAGATAATATGATTTAAGTTAATAAGATTTTTAAGATTTAAACCGAATTTATT
>NZ_SJDU01000600.1 GCF_005518285.1 Brachyspira catarrhinii
AGAGAATTAAATTTTTTTCAATCTTTTATTTAATCGACAGCTTCCGAACCGCCAATTATATCCAAAAGCTCGTTTGTGATATTTTCCTGTCTCGCTCTATTCACTTTATTTTTAAGTTCCGATAAAAGTCTTTCGGCGTTATCGGTGGCGTTTCTCATGGCAATCGAGCGTTCGGCATTTTCGGACAAAAAAGAAGTGGTAAGCATAAAATAGAAATAAGTTTTTATCGCAAGCGGAACAACTTCTTTCAAAACGGAATCTCTATCTGGCTCTATCAAATATTCGGACTGTTTTTTACTTTTATGTCCTTCAATATCTTCTTCGTCTGGAATCATTGGAATCAAACTTTTTATTTTAGGAATATGAACGACTCTCGTATAATATCTCGTATATATAATTTCTACTCTCGAAGCTTTATCTGTCGAATAATCATACATGAATCTTTGAACTACGGCTGCGCAATCGTCAAAAGTGGATTCTTCGTCTATACGCGGATATTTTCTCGCTATTGGAATTTTTTGTTTTTCAAAATAAGCCTCGCCTTTCTTTCCCAAAACATGAAGCTCTACTTCTCTTCCATGTCTATGATGATGTCTTATTCTTTCCATAGCTTCGTCTAAAATTTTCGTATTATAAGAACCGCATAAACCTCGCGTTGAAGTTATGACGAATAGAATTATATTTTTTATATTTTTCTTTTTTTCAAGCAAAGGATGAGAACGCTCTATATCGGTATGAGAAAGTTCCTCGACTATTCTGTTTAATTTTTGAGTGTAAGGACGCATTCCTTGTTCTACCGTAAGAATTTTTGCGGTTTTTGAGCGCGAAATCATATCCATAGTTTTCGTTATTTTATGAGTTCCCGTTATAGCTTTTATTCTTGCCTTCAATACATTAAGTTTTTCAGCCATAATATTTTCCTAAATTTATTTTTCTTTTTTCAAATTTCAATATCTTTATATAATTTGTCTATTATATCGTAAAGTTTAGC
>NZ_SJDU01000601.1 GCF_005518285.1 Brachyspira catarrhinii
TCTGTTTGCTGTGAGAACCGTAATAGCCTTTAGCCATTTTTAATATTTTTTTAACTTTATGTTTTCTTACCGTTCCGCTTCCCGCTCTCATTTTTATTCTCCTTAAATAAATAAATCGTTATCCGCCATAAGGCATCAATCTCGGCATTTCCGCCATATTCGTATCGTCCGCTATTTTAGCTTTTCGATATTTTCTCTTCGTGTCGGGTCTTTTATGCAAAAATTTATGACTTCCGAACGCATGAGCGAATTTTACTTTTCCGTTTTTTGAAAATCTAAATCTTTTTTTCGCTCCGCTTTTAGTTTTCAATTTCTGTCTCATAATTTTTCCTCTTTTATAAGTTTTAATTTTTATTTAATTTTAATTTATGCTCGTCTATACATATGATAAGTATGCATAGTCAGTGGGCTTATTATTACTCTATATTTTCTTTTTCGTTTTTATCCGCATCGGAAAAAGTCTTTTTCACTTTAACTGGATTCAAAACCGCAGACAAATTTCGTCCTTCCATTTTTGGAGGTTTCTCCGTAGAGGCTTCGCTTTCCAAATCTTTTATGATTTTGGCTATAAGGTCTCGTCCAAATTCCGTATGCGCCATTTCCCTTCCTCTAAACATTATGGTGATTTTAACCTTATTTCCTTCGTTTAAGAATTCGCGTATATGCTTCATCTTAAAATTATAATCATGAACGCTTATCTGCGGGCGCATCTTAATTTCTTTAAGTTGCACAAGTTTTTGCTTTTTTTTAGCCTCTTTATTTTTCTTTTGAAGTTCGAATTTATATTTTCCGTAATTTATAATCTTACAAACGGGCGGATTAGCGTTAGGCACTATCTCCACCAAATCCGAATCTTCCTCTCTCGCAAGCGCAAGGGCGTCTTTAATATTCATAACGCCTAAACTTCCTTTTTTATCATGCACTACTCTGACTTCGCTTGCCTTAATAAACTGATTAATTCTCTCTCCTTCTCTTTTTATCGTTG
>NZ_SJDU01000602.1 GCF_005518285.1 Brachyspira catarrhinii
ACACTATACATATTTTTACCTCTTTTTTATTAATTATTTTTAATAATAATAGCATTTTTTTATTTTTTGTCAATAGGTTAAATAAAAAAAATTTTGAAATCTGACATATCAAAAAAATAATTTTATATTGATAAATTTTTTATTATTAATATAATATCAATATATCGTTCTTAATTTCCGATAATTTTTATTAAGGATTTAAAAACGAATATTTTTTAATAAGCGAGTGTTAATATGTTTGATTTGGATGTCGTAAACGCTTTTAGCAAAGGCACGGTAATAATCTTAAAAAGTTATTTCAATTCAAAAGTTCTCAAAGGCGATGTGCGAATATACAGAAACGCAAATCATGTGGGAGGCGTTATAGTTTTTATAGGAATTACGGGAGATTTAAGCGGAAGATTAATGTTCAATATGAGCAAAGCAACGGCGTTCAAATTGGCGTCCGCTCTCAATTCCGAGTCGATTACTATTATAGACGATATATTTGTATCAACGATAAAAGAATTTGTGAATATGGTTGCGGGAAGCGCAATAAACGATTTATACACAAAACATATCGATTTGGATATGACTCCGCCAGCGATTCTTATGAGCGAACAGATTGCGATGCTCGAAAAAGAAAACGATAAAATTCTTTCGATAAATTATAAAACCGAATTCGGCGATATATTTATGAATCTAATTTTATTCAATCAATCGAAATCGTAAATTATATTAATGATAAAATTTTTTATATTATTATTTATTTTAGTTTTGTTATTAAAATTTATTATAGATAAAATAACGATAATAAAAAAGTCAAATCGCTTTATAAACAAATATTTTTTTGAAGATAAACTTTATTCTGCCGAAGAAGTTTCAAATATTTTCAAATTGGATAAAGAACATTTTTTTTCTCTTATAAACACTCTTGAAAAATATAATTATTTTTCTTTCTTTAATAAAAGAGGAATAATCATGACAAAAG
>NZ_SJDU01000603.1 GCF_005518285.1 Brachyspira catarrhinii
TAAAATTAAAAATATAGCTTTATTTGTAATTTAAATTTTATTATATTGTTAATAATTTGGTTTACCGTGCGTTAAAGTATTGAATAATAGCTTTTTATATTTTTAATATGTAGTATAATACTAAAAAATGATTGGGGCATTATTTATGGAAAATAAGGAAAATATAGATTCTAATAATAAAACAAGTAAGAAAGAGAAAAGAAATTACCAAATGGATAATTATAATGTAATGATTAAATTATTTATATTATCTATGATAGTTTTTGCGGCACTTTATTTTGCACATAATATGCTGGTTTCATACAGACTTGATAAAGCTATGGAAAGATATTCAAGCCCATTAGAAAATATTATTATCACTAAAGAAGAGTTTTATACTAATGTTATAATAACAGAGATAGAAAGCAATAAATTTATCACTAATAATATAATATTAAAAAGCTCATCAATAGAAGATTTGCAAAATGCATTCGCAGAAGCAATAGACAGCCATACAAAAAATCTTCAAATATCAATGAGCGAAATAGTAAAATCATCATCGGACACATTAAATTTCTGGTTTGCCTTTATATCGGTAGTAATGATAGTGTTCTCATTTGCAGGAGCATTTGTAAATAATAATATTTTAAATGAAGCAAGAGAACAGTTAAGTAGCGTAGAAAAAGAAGCAGAAAAATCTCTTAAGCAGATAAAGGAAGAAACAGATAGAATAATTGAAGAAAATAATAAAAATGTAAAAATAAACAGCGAATTGAATTTAGGCTATCAGGCATACCAAAATAAAAAATATAAGGAAGCCATAGATTATTTTACAAGAGTTATAGAGCTTGATGATAAAAATATATATGGCTATTTTAATAGAGCATTGGCTAAAGATGATGCAAAACAATATGAAGAAGCAATTAAAGATTATGATAAATGTATAGAATTAGATAATAAAGATCCATCAGCTTATAATAATAGA
>NZ_SJDU01000604.1 GCF_005518285.1 Brachyspira catarrhinii
AAGACATATCAAAAAAGGCAATGAACATCAAAAACGGCAATGAACCTAAACGATATTTCGGTAGACGCGCTTTTGAATTCAAAATCGGAAAAAGGCGAGACGATTCAAGCTATGATTAACGAAGGAATTCAAAAATGGGGAGAAAAAACCGTTTTGGCGGATGTGAAAGTAATGAAGACGAGCGGATTTTTCGGAACTTATGTGCATTTCAATAATAAATTGGTTAGCGTAGTGGAATTCGACATTAAACCTAAAGGAAAATGTTTGGAAATTGCAAATCAAATAGCGATGCATGTGGCAAGCGAAAAACCTTTGGCTTTGAATAGGGAAGGAATTGACGCGGAAGCGGTTAAAGAGCAGAAAGAAATATTTGAAAAGCAGATAAGAGAGCAGGGAAAACCAGAAAATATGATTGGAAAAATTCTCGAAGGAAAGATGAATTCTTGGTATTCCGAAAGCGTTTTGATAGACCAAAAATTATTTACGGATAATAAAATAACTATTAAAAGTTTGATTGACGAAATTTCCAAAGAAGCGGGTTCTACTGCAACAATCAAAAACTTTTCGATAATTTCTTTGGGCGTTTAATTTGTAAAAATAGTTTTATGAATTAGATTTTTAACGAAAAATAAAGCGGGATTTAATTATCTCGCTTTTTTATTTTTAAAATCGTTTTAAATAATCAAATAATATAATCTTTTGCGATGCTTCTTAATCTTCTATTTCCCAAAACATGAAAATGTCTCAATTTTCTTAAAGTTTCGCTCGAGAAGTTGGCAAGCGGAATATAAACGATTTCAACAGCATAATTTTTTGCAATTTCTTTTAAAATATTAGAAGGCGGTTTTGGAGCGACATATCCTAAATATTTATCAACCGAATAAATTATAGCCGCGTATAATAATAAATCCGCATAATTTCTCACTATTCCATCTTCTTTTAATTTATTATAATATCTCCA
>NZ_SJDU01000605.1 GCF_005518285.1 Brachyspira catarrhinii
TATTTGAAAGATTTATTGTCAGAAGCTAAACTATCATAATTAGATATTATGTCTTTTTCTATACCATCTTTATCCTTATATTTAATATTTATTTGTCCTTCCAATATCTCATCATCATTTATATTTTTTTGACATATATCACAAATCATTTTAACACTCCGTTTTTTATTATTTAAGGTTTATATATCTTTTATTAATTCCAACATTTTATTGCACTTTTTTTCTATCCGAAGTCTTTCACCGCATCTATTTAAAATATATCCGAGTGTATAAAACCTATCAAAAACTTCCATACTTAATGTATTGCAATGCTGTATTAAAGCAGAAGCTCCTATTAGGTTTAATTGTATAAATGACATATATACGCACATCAAATCTAAATCATTAATATTCCATATTAATTTTTCTGCATAATTATAGCCTAATTCTTCTACTATCTGACATGAAGCTATAACAATTCCTCCGCTTCCTGCTGCTGGTTCATTGCAGTAAATAAAAGATTTACTTTCCAATAATGATTTATCAAAATTAATTTTATTCATACAGTATGATAATTCATAAGGTGTAAAAAATTGACCTTTGAAATCATTTTTTAATTCAAGTTCTTGAAATAAAACTCCTAATACATCCTGATATCTGTTGCTCTGGTATTCATTTACTAATCCTAATTTAAATGCATTAAAAAACTCCATTTCATTTTCATCATAAGTAACAGCAATTTTTTTAAATTGTTCTATTCTTTTTTCCTTATCTTCCATATTAATACTTATTCCTATTGCAATATTTAATGCTGTCATAGCTATAAAATCATAAAATACTTTAGCTATTGTATGTTTATAAGAAACATTCTTTAATATGTTATACAGATTTTTATATTTAGATGATTTTAATTTATTCATTTTTTATTTCCCTTATTCTTTTTTATATATTTATACAAAGTTTCTTTATTATCTTTG
>NZ_SJDU01000606.1 GCF_005518285.1 Brachyspira catarrhinii
TGGGCTACGATACTTACCGAATGCGGCTATAGAGTTCAATTATCGTCTCCTTCAAGCATGGCGATTGCAGAAAAAGGCTCGGGAACGGTTATGAGCGACAATATATGTTTTCCCGCAAAAATAGCCAACGGACATATATACGATTTGATAGAATCTGGAGTGGACAGAATATTTTATCCTTCCGTAGTTTTGGAGAAAAGCGAGGATGACGGAAGCGTTAATAGTTATAATTGTCCTGTGGTAACGGGATATCCCGATGTTATAGACAGTTCGATAAGTCCTCTAACGAAATTCGGGATTCCTTTTGACGCTCCAATCATAAGTTTTCTAAACGAAGATTTATTATATAAAGGATGCAAAGCTTATTTCGTAAATATTTTGGGAATAGATAAAAAAGATTTCGACAAAGCGTTTAAAAAGGCTTTAAAAGAGCAAGTTAGAGTAAAAGAAGAGTTGAAAAAAGAAGGCGCAAAAATAATAAAATACGCTAAAGAAAGTCAAACTCCGACAATTCTTATAGTAAGTCGCCCTTATCATATAGACCCGTTAATAAATCATAAAATACCCGAAACCATAGCGTCTTTTGGAATAAATGTTTTGACGGAAGACGGTTTGGATATAGAAGAGTCGCTTGCCGATGTTCAAGTCCTCACTCAATGGTCCTACCCTAATAAAATGTTTAAGGCGGCTTTATGGGCGGCGGCTCAAAAAGATTTGAAATTGGAAGTCGTTCAAATAAACAGTTTTGGATGCGGACCAGACGCTACGACTTCGGACGAGATAAAATCTATATTAAATTCTTACGGCAAAAACCCGACTTTAATCAAAGTAGATGAAATATCGAGTCCAGGAAGCATAAGATTAAGAATTCGCTCAATGATAGAAAGCATGAAAATGAAAGGCGATTTCGTTTATAGAGAAAAACCTGAAAGAACATATATAAAAAAATACGAGA
>NZ_SJDU01000061.1 GCF_005518285.1 Brachyspira catarrhinii
CATTATCGTCAACTTTTCCGTAAACCAATTCTCTGTCTATAACTATCGGCTCGATATAATCTTCTTGCTCGATATAGCCCGCTTCTTTAAGCGCATCGCAAAATACTAAAGCCGAACCGTCAACATTCGGAACTTCGCCATCGCATTTTACTATTAAATTGGTTATTCCCATCATATGCAAAGCGGCTAAAAAATGCTCGGTAGTTTTTATATGTCTATTTCCGCTAATTAAAGCCGTAGAATTAACCGCTCCAGATTTATCTTTTGACAAAATATTTTCATGCGAAAGTTTTATATGAGTATTGCTGTTAATATCGACAAAAACTATTCCCGTATTGACTTCGGCGGGAACTAATGTAAGCGCCGTTTTTCGTCCTTCCATCAATGCAAATCCGCTCACAACCACGCTTTTTGCGATTGTTCTTTGGGGAATTTTATATTTTAATTTCGATTTATTATGATTATTATTGGAATGATTTATTTCAGTTTCGTTATTATTTTCTTTTTTATTCAAAACCTCGTCGCAGCTTGAAAGCAATTTTGATATGCTTATCGGTTTTTCCAAGAAATCGTAAGCGCCCATTTTTGTCGCTCTAACCGCCGTTTCCACTCCAGCATGTCCGCTCATCATGATTACAGTTGTATTAGGGTATTTTTCTTTTATATTTGAAAGTATATCCAAACCGTCAACATTGGGAAGCCAAACATCCAAAAATACCAAATCGATTTTTTTCGATTCAAAAATTTTCATAGCTTCTTCATAATTTTTTGCCGTTTCGACATCGTAATCTTCATCTTCCAAAACGGCTTTACAAGAACTTAAAATATCCTCTTCATCGTCTATGATTAGGACGCTATTTTTTGTTTTAACATTTTTTACTTTTTCCATATTTATATAATAATACATTAACGATATAAAATCAACTATTATTACAATATACTTGCCAAACTTCTAAACTCTGTTATACTATAATTTTATAATCACGGAGAAAATTAAAAAATGATAAAAAAAATTATATCGAATATAATTAAAGAAGCGCTTGATAATTATTTGAAAAACTTAAATATAGATAACGATATAAATATTGGAAATATAGAAATCGGCTATTCTGTTGACGATAAATTCGGAGATTATGCTTGTCCTGTAGGAATGCGTCTTGCTAAAATATTAAAAAAAAATCCTATGGAAATTGCAGAAGGAATTATAAAAAATATAGAAAATAATAAATATTTCGATAAAATCGAAGTCGCAAAACCTGGCTTTATAAATCTCACTCTCTCAAAAGAATATGTAAATCAATCCATAAACGATTTATTAAAAAACGAAAATTACGGAAAAAATATTTTAGAAGAAAAACATAAAATTTTAGTGGAATATATTAGCGCAAACCCGACTGGACCACTTCATATAGGGCATGGAAGATGGGCGGCGATTGGAAGCGCTTTGTCGAATCTTCTTAAATATGCGGGGCATGAAATTTATCAGGAATTCTATGTTAATGACGCTGGCGAGCAAATAGAAAAATTAAATCAGAGCGTTCGAGCGGTTAAAGAAGGCAAAGAAATTCCCGAAGACGGTTATCATGGAGATTATATAAAAGATATAGCTAAAGAAAACGGAATCCCTAAAGATATAATTTTGGAAAGCCAGAAAAAACTTTTGAAAAGATTCGGCGTTGAAATGGACAACTACGCGCTGGAATCGAAAATCAGAGAAAACGGAGAACTTGAAAAAACGATTGATTTTTTGGATAAGGAAGGACTTTTATTCGAAGAAGATAACGCCGTTTGGTTTAGAAGCGTAAAATACGGAGACGATAAAGACAGAGTTATTAAAAAAAGCAACGGATTATACACATATTTTGCTCCAGATATTGCCTACCATAAAAATAAAATCGACAGAGGCTATAAGTATTTGATAGACATTTTGGGCGCGGACCATCATGGATATGTTCCGAGAATTACGGCGGCGGTTAGAGCGGTTTCGGGCGACACGGCGAGTTTGAAAGTTATATTGGGGCAGATGGTTAGATTATTCAGAGGAAAAGAAATCGTTAGGATGAGCAAGAGAACGGGAGATATGATAAGTTTGGAAGAGGTTATTGACGAGATTGGAGTCGATTCAACGAGATATTTTTTGCTTATGCGTTCGTATTCGAGTTCTTTAGATTTCGATTTGGAGCTTGCAAAAAAGAAAGACAACGATAATCCCGTTTATTATATTCAATACGCTTACGCGAGAATTTGCAATATATTTTTTAAACTTAAAGAAAAAAATTTGAGTTATGACGAAAATAAACCTTTCGATATAAATAATATTTCAAACGAAAGTTCTTTGAAACTTGCGAAAATTATTTTAAGACTCCCAGACGAAATTTACGAATCTTCAAAATCTTTGGAAGTTTACACTTTTCTAAATTATACTTACGAAGTGGCGTCCGCGTTGCATAAATTTTATTACGACAATATAGTCTTGGACGAAAGCGAAGAGATTCGGCAGGAAAGATTAACTTTGGTAAAAGCAGTTCAAAAAGTTTTGGGAATTTGTTTCGATATTATAGGAATTTCAAAAATAGAAAGAATGTGGTAGTTATAATATTTAATTTTTAAGGCTATATAAATGGATGATAAAAATAATATAAAATTAGCAGTTCTTTCTATGATACTTTCAGCTTTGTCTTTTAGTATAATGCAAATTGTAGTAAAAATTTCAAGCGCAAATATTCCGTTAATGGAACAGGTTTTTGCAAGAAATTTTATAACTTTATTAATAAGTCTTACGGCTATGATAAAAAATAAAGAGAGAATATTTCCGTATAAAAATAATATTATCGCCATAATATCGAGAGCTATTTTCGGATATTTGGGAGTAGTTACTTTTTTCTATGCCACTAATAATATGCTTTTGGCTGACGCTTCCGTTCTTCAAAGGACTTCTCCGTTTTGGGCTACTTTATTTGCGTTTATAATTTCAAAAGAAAAAATATTAAAAATACAATGGTTTGCCTTGATTATAGCGATAATAGGCTCTATATTTATTATTAAACCTCAAATGAATTCAAATTTGACTACATCTTTAATAGCTTTATCTGCGGCAATATTTGCTGGAATAGCGCAAGCCACTATAGGTTTTCTAAAGGGTAAAGAAAGTAATTCGTTAATAATATTCTATTTTTCGTTAATATCATGTTTTCTTTCTTTAATTTATTTTAAAAGTTTTGTCGCGCCTAATTTATACGATTTAATAGCTCTTATACTTATAGGAATTTTCGCTGGATTGGGACAATTCTTTTTAACCGTATCTTGTAAGAAAGCTCCCGTTTCAACCGTAAGCATATTTAATTACAGCGGAGTTATATTTTCTTACATATTTAGTATTTTCATTTTAAATGAAGTATTGGACGCTTATTCTATATTCGGAACTATATTAACCGTATCGGCAGCCATGATGGTTTACTTTTGCAGAAAATAAATTTAAGAAAAAATATATAAAAAATCCGCCTCATCGTATAAGACATAAATGCGCCTGACTTTTTCGTCAGGTGGGCTACCCAGAAACATGACCTTGATTTCTCAAAACCGCAAGCGGCGAGCCTATCATTGATATTTCGCTCCGTATCCCTAATGCATTAATTTATACTGGCGCAAAAATGTCGTCTATTCACGCATGAGGCAGAACGGTTAAACTATAAATTTATTTTTATTATTTGTCAATACTTTAATAATTTTTATACTTAAATCCATTATCAATTTAGAGAATTAAATATATCCTTGCAACTTGATTTTGTATATTTCTCAAGAGATTTATTATTAGTTCCTAACTTGTTGTAATATATAAGCTTGGCTTTAACTTTTTGCCCTTGATATTCAAAATTTTTATTTTCAAAAATATTCTTAAAGCCTTGAAGTTTATTTTCCGCATTACCAACTCCTATTTCTAAACCTTTTGGGTCTATAAATAAAATAATAAATTCTTCTTTTTTCTTAATCCAAAAAATAAAAAAGGAATAAAAAATATTATCCGCATTTTCAATCAAACGACAAAAATGCCACTCATAATTTTTTAATTCGTTATTTGCTTTCGATAGATACGATTGCAAATCTTTTAGAAATTCTTTTTCGCTTTTATGTCTTATGGCATATACAATATTTCCTTTATTGTTTTCGTCAATAATCGTCAAATCAAGAGCGCTTGAAAATTTTTCAAAATGTGAAATTTCATCCGTTAGATTTTTAAATTCTTTTAAGTTTTTGCCGTGACTATGAAAAAAATTATCAATAGTTTTTATCGCGTTTTTAGGCTGCAAATTTTCAATATTGCCGACAATTTCTATATATTGTTTATTTTTAATCTTTTGAAAGCAAAACATCTTCGTCAAAACTTTCAATATATTCGTTTATATTTTCAAAGTCTATCTCCGATATTTTATATATTTTATTTAAATTTTCTCCGTCTTTATATTTAGGCACAAGCAAAGGCTCAAAATCTTTATTTACCTTAAAACCTTTAATAGCTTTAATCGTTTTAAAACTTTCAATTCCTTTCAAAATTTCTTTTATAGCCTCCGAATCGGTTGCCATTATAAATAAAGTTTCCAATCCATCGCAGAATTCTTTTAAATGTTTTAATAAATTATTTTATTTTAATCATGAGTCTTTTTGATTTAGTAGTAAAAGGCGTTAAAACAGCTAAAGAGATAGGGGGAAAGTATTACAAAGAATACCAAAAGTGCAAAGAAGAGTATAAGGATTACGAGTATACCGAACTTTTAAAGGTATATCGTTCTTCTATTGGCGTTAAAAAATAGCTTTGTAACAACTTCTCAAAGAAAGAGGATTAATATTATAAGGAGGTATATTTATGGCTACAAATAATAGAAAACAATCGTTAGTTAATCAAGTGAATAGGCTTAAAGTTCAAATATCTCAAAAAGAAGAGAAAGAAGCAGAAAAAATTAAAGATAATATTATTTTTAAAATGGCGAGCAAAGATCATCCATTTGACCATTAAGAAAAGATTAAGAATATTAATTATATAAAAAGCTACCGAGTTAATTAACCCCCATAGCTTTTATTATTTTCTACTTGATTTGTTAATGAACAAACTTAAAAAACTAAAATATTTTTAAGCTTTATAATAATCTACGCTTTCTTAAGAGCCGCGGCAAGTATTTTATCCAAAGGCAAAACTTCGTCTACTCCGCCTCTGGCTATCGCTTCTTTAGGCATACCGAATACCGTGCAGGTTTCTTCGTTTTGAGCTATATTATAAGCGCCAGCGTCATGCATCTCTTTCATTCCGTTTGCGCCATCGTCTCCCATACCCGTAAGGATTATTCCTATCGCCTTATTTTTTGCGTAAACGGCGCCGCTTCTAAATAAAACGTCAACGGAAGGTCTATGTCTCGTCACTGGCTCTCCATCTCTCACTTCGACATAATATTTTCCGTTCTTTACTTTAATCATCGTATGTTTTGCGCCTCGTGACAAAATCGCCTGCCCTCTTCCAACGCTCATTCCGTCTTCCGATTCTCTAACTTCTATTTTTAGAACATTATTCAATCTTTTTGCAAAAGAAGTGGTAAAATGTTCGGGCATATGTTGAGTTATAACTATCGGAGGAGCGGACGGAGTGACATTTTTCAAGCATTCCACCAACGCTTCTGTGCCTCCCGTAGAAGAGCCTATCAAAATAATTTTATCCAAAGGAACTTCTCTCGAAGGAGTTAGAGGAAGCATAATGTCCGCGCTATTTTTTTGATATATTTTAAATCCTGAAGTTTTTGGCGCTTCCAAATTAATAGAAGAAGGTTGAATAACCGCTCCTCCGCTTTCGGCGGGCATTGTAATGCCATGTTTTTTATAGAATTTAGCCCTGTTTGCGTATGCGTTTTTTATCTTTTCTACCAAATCAGTCGCCAACTCTTCCACTCCGTCTCTCACATTTGCGGAAGGTTTTATAACATAATCGAAAGCACCGATATTTAAAGCGTCAAGAGCGAATTCTCTATGTTTTTCGAGCAAAGAGCTAAACATAATAACGGGAATCGGATTATTTAGCATAAGTTTTTTTAGATAAGTTATTCCGTCCATTTCGGGCATTTCAATATCCAAAGTTAAAATATCTGGTTTTAGAGTTTTTATTTTACTTTCGGCGAGTATAGGATTAGCCGCCGTTCCAACCATTTCCAAAGCGGGGTCGGAAGATACTATTTTTGTAAGCAGTTGCCTAATCAAGGCGCTGTCGTCCACTGACATTACTTTAATTTTAGACATATATCAATCCTTGTAATTCTTTTAATCTTATTATAATTTTATTAAAACAATGTAATATCCGATTTCTCTTCAATTTTGTTTTGCAAACTTTTCGAGTATTTTACTTCTTGTTCTACGGAGAATTCTTTCGTTTGAGTTTCCATTTTCTTCATAAGAACTCTATTTTCCGTATTGAAAAAAAACACTTTTCTGGGCCACGAACCGCCTATATCTTCGCTTATAATCGGTATTTTTTCTTCGGCTAAAAAACTCTTTGCAAATCTGATGTTTTTATCTGGTATTTGAAGCAAATTGCTCGTCATTCCCGTAAGAACATGTCCGCCTCCGAATATTTTTGCCGTAATATTTTCTTTTTTGCCGCCCAATTTTATTATTTCGTTAATCAAAACTTCCATAGCGAAAATTCCGTATCTCGTATGATTATAATCTTCTTCGGGTTTTTCCCATTCTTTCATTTCTGGAAGCATAAAATGGTTCATACCGCCAAATTTCAATTTATTTTCAAAAAGGCAAACCGCAATACAACTTCCCAAAACCGTTTTAATAACGGCGGGTTCTTTGGAAGCGTAATAACCTCCTATATATATCGTAATGCGCTTAAAATTATTATCGGCGGCGGATGGAAAATCTACCATAAATACTAAATCCCTTATCTAATTATCTAAACTTTTTTATCTAAATCTTTTTATAAATATTGCTTGCCACATATTTGAATTTATCCGATATTCCGAATAAAGTTTCCGAATGCCCTATAAACACCAAGCTGTCTTCTTTCATATATTTATAAAATTTTAAAAATAATTCCTTTTGAAATTCTTTATCAAAATATATTATAACATTTCTGCAAAAAATCAAATCAAACATAGTATGAATATTAAAATCTGCTTCTTTAAAATTAAGCTGCCTAAAAAATAAATCTTTTTGCAATACGCTTTTTACTCTATAAAATCCTTCGTTTTCTCCCGTGCCTTTAAGAAAATATTTCCTCAAAATACTGTTGGCTATAGGCTCTACGGATTCCTCTTTATAAACTCCCCGCATCGCATGAGAGAGAACATTTGTGTCAATGTCGCTCGCCAAAATTTTAATGTCATATTTGTCGTATCTTTCGCCAAAATATTCATGCAAAGTCATCGCTATAGTATAAGGTTCTTCTCCAGTGGAACATGCCGCCGACCATATTCTCAAGTTATGGACTTTTCCTTCTTTGTAAGATTTTTCCCATGCGGGCAAAAAACTACTTTTCATATATTCGAAATGTTTATTTTCTCTAAAAAAATCGGTTTTATTTGTGGTAACGGCGTTTATGAAATTCGTTATTTCCTCGTCATCGGAAGCGTTTTTTAAAGAATCTATATATTCCTTAAAAGAATCCATATTCAAAGCTCTTAATCTTTTGCTTATTCTCGCATTAACCAAAGCTCTTTTATGGTCGGTCATTTGAATGCGGGTTTTATCGTATATAATTTTAACCAACTCGGAAAATTCGGAGTCGGTTAAAGAAGGCATACGAGAGTTTAAATCTTCCATAATTAAAACCTATTGTATCGTTTTATTAATCTCTTCGTTCGATTTTACTATATCGTCTATCGGCAAAACCATAACTATTTTATTTTCAAGTCTTATAACATTCGATATTTGAAGTCCCCTCATATTGTCAATCGGAGTTTCGGTTATCTGGCTTTCAAATACCGTTATAACATCGCTTACCATATCCGCCAATATTCCGAATCTTCTATTCTCGTTCGATATTACTATAATAACATCGTCTTCTATCGAACGGTCGTCTCTTCTTTGAAGCCCGAATCTTATTCTTATATCGACAACATGCAAAATATTCCCTCTTAAATTAATAAGCCCTCTCATATATTTAGGACTTCCTGGAACGGGAGTAATATTCGTAACGCTTACTATACTTTCTATACTTAAAACATCGAGAGCGTATTCTTCGTTGTCTATTTTGAATACCAAAAACTGCTGACTCGGTTCAGTCGTAATATTATCTTTGTTTTCCAAACTTCCAACTTGAGGTATATTAGCCGAATTAATTTTTTGATTGTAATTATTGTCTATCATAATTTAATCCTTAATACATTATTAATTTACACATTGTTAATTTTTCCCTGTAAGGAAATATTAACCAATCCCTGTATATCTATAATAAGCGCTATTCTTCCGTCTCCGAGTATAGTGCCTCCAGAAATTCCAGAATGCTTGCTGAAAGCCGAATCCAGAGATTTAATAACCACTTGCTGTTGGTCTAACAACTCGTCCACAAATATAGCGCATCTTCTATATCCCGCTTCCACAACGACTACTATTCCGTTATCTATATCGTCAACTTGAGTGTCTATATCGAAAACTTTATGAAGTCTTATGAGAGGCAGATATTCGTCTCTGATTTTTATCATCTCTCCTTTGCCTTCAAAAGGTTTTATCTGCTCGTTTTTTACTTTCATTTGTTCTATAATAGATATTAAAGGCATTATATATATCTGTTCGCCCAACGCGAAAGTAATTCCTTCTATGATAGCCAAAGTCAAAGGCAATTTTATTATAAATGTGCTTCCCTTTCCTTCTTCCGATTTTATTTCTATTTTTCCTTTCATTTTTTCGACATTCGCTCTAACGACATCCATACCTACGCCTCTGCCCGATATGTCCGTTATTTTTTCCGCCGTGGAAAGTCCCGGGCTGAATATAGTTCTGTATATTTCAGCGTCCGTATATTTTCCGTCTTTTGAAAGCAAACCTTTTTCAATAGCTTTATTATAAATTTTTTCTTTATTTAATCCGTTGCCATCGTCCGAAACTTCGATTACGACATGCCCTTCTTGGTGAGCCGCCGACATCGTTATAGTTCCGAATTCTGGTTTTCCTCTTTCAATTCTCTC
>NZ_SJDU01000607.1 GCF_005518285.1 Brachyspira catarrhinii
ATTTTTTTAACATAAAAAGTAAAGCCCTATAATAAATATTATTATAAGGCTTTATAAATTTAATTAATTTTTTAATATGTATTTATAAAAAACTATTTTAAATAATCCAAATAAGGTTTCTGACAAGATATCATAGTATCAAGCATATCTTCAGTATTTTTGCATACATTAACAACAGGATTGGCAAGTATAGCCTGTATAGCATATTCTCTTTTTTTATGTATAGCAGCTTCAGCAGTTAAATCATACACACTTACATAATTTCTTAAAAGTGATAAAAATCCTTTAGGTACATTATTAAGTTTTACACCCTCAACTTTATTTTTACTAATAACAGCAGGCACTTCTACAGCTATCCAATTAGGCAAATCTTCTATTAATCCATCATTTAAAATATTTACAGCCTCTTCTGTATAACTATTGCCTGTAACTATAGCATCAATTATACTTGAAGCTCTTTCTTTTACTATAAGTTCTATTTTAGGCTCAGCTTTAGAAAGAACGGTTCTGTATAATTCATAAAAGTCTAATATACCTCTATGATCTGAAACGTCCCAAGCCCAAGCTATATATTCACCAAAATGGCTGTCTACTGTTATAGGTAAAAGTTTATAATTATCTAATATTACTTTTAAAAGTCTTCTGTCTGCCCATATAAACTCGCCTTTAAGTTTTTCTTCTATTGAATGATCAAAGTTTTCTGTTTTTGAAAAGCTATTATTTTCTTTAGCATATTTTAATAAATCACTGTAGCCTACTTCATGTTCAAAATAACCATAAGCATTTTTTAATACATCAGGGTACAAATCTTTTCCACTTTTTTTATCTTTTATTTCTAGTAAACAACTGAAATGATTTAATCCTCCAGCTTTAATATCTAAAGATTCATAATTCATTCTAAGAATTTTTGGAAGCCATTTATGTAACCAGCCTATTTCATGGCACATACCTATAA
>NZ_SJDU01000608.1 GCF_005518285.1 Brachyspira catarrhinii
ATTGAAACGCAGATTTTAGTTTCATATTGAAACGCAGATTTTAGTTTCGTATTCTCTTAATTTTACCAAAACAAAACTTATATCGGAAAGTTTGAGAGAATTAAACGAAAATGAAATTAATAATATTGAAAAACTTATAAACAGAAGATTAAAACATGAACCTATAGCTTATATTACAAATAAGAAAGAATTTTACGGAATAGATTTTTATGTCGACAATTCCGTTCTTATTCCTAGAGCGGAAACCGAAGAGCTTGTGGATGTGGTTAAAGATTATATAAAAAAAAATAGCAAAAAAAATATTTCCATTTGCGATATAGGAGCTGGAAGCGGAAATATATCTATAACCTTGAAAAAACTTTTTGAGGATTTTGAAAATGTTGATATAACGGCAATCGAAATAAGCGGTAAGGCAATCGAAGTTATAAAAAAAAACGAAATTAATATTTTGAAAGAAAAGATAAATATAATAAACGCGGACGCTTTGACTTTTGAACCCGAAAAAAAATTCGATGTAATAGTTTCAAATCCTCCGTATGTCGCTTTGAAAGATAAAAATAATTTGCAAAAAGATTTGGATTTTGAACCTAAAAAGGCTTTATATTCGGGTTATGACGGACTCGATTTTTACAGAAAATTTTTAAGCGTTATAGATAAATATTTAAAATTAGGCGGAGCTTTTTTCTTTGAAATCGGATTTAATCAAGGAAAAGAATTGCTTAATATTTGCGAAAGTTTTAATATAAAAAATGTGGAGATAAAGAAAGATTTGAGCGGTAAGGATAGATTTTTGATTTGTTATGATTTTATGAATAAATAATAAATTAACTATACCGAATTTATATATATGTTAATTTAGGAGATAATTATGATAGTAGTAATGAAACCAAACGCTAAAGAAGAGCATATAAACAGCATTATAGAAAACTATGGATATAAGAGGAAGAGATTCT
>NZ_SJDU01000609.1 GCF_005518285.1 Brachyspira catarrhinii
ATTCTTGCATAGTTATAAACCTATAGTTTGTAACTATGCAAATACTTAATTTATTGTGTTATACAGTAAATTATATTTTGTAAATATGTTGATTGTGAAGTAGTTTTGAATAGTTATTATGAAAAATTAATTATCAAAATAATAAGAATTCTAGCAAAATGACAGTATTGAACATATGTTGAGTTTATGTTCAAGCATATAACTTACGTAAGTTTAATTTTAAATTCTTGTACTTCAATCTATCAAAAATTATGCAGAATGCTCAAATACAACACTAAAAATCCTAATTTATTCATCATATCAAATATTTCTTTTTTATAATTTTTATTAACTCAAAAACTTTTATTCTATAAAATGTAAGTTTATTTATATAGTGTTCATGATTTTATGATTTATTTCTAGCATTTAAGTTAGTTTTATTTCTATTTAATTTACTCACTAACTGGCTTACCCAAATAGTACTTACTTTGTATGTTTACTTTATTTCAATTTTTAGCATTTTTATTTTTTAATTATGACTTTGCTAACTGTAAGCATATAGTGTACTTGCAGTTATTTTATATACACTGTACGTTCTATATAAGGTACCTATCTCAATAGAAGAAGTTAAGTATGGTGCAAAACTATGTAAATATTTTAATTTTTTTATAAAAAATCATACTTAAAAAAAACAAGTATTTTTTTATTTTTACATACTATATTTACAAGATAATACAAACATATTAAATATGTTGTAAAATTATAAAAGATAAAAATTATTATTAATGATTTAATATATTTAAATCATTCAATTTATACAAACATATTAATTTAATACTTGATATAATAAATATCATATGGTTTTGCATAGTTTTAACTATGCAAAACCTAATTTATAATTATATATAATTTCAAATAGTTTTAAAAAAGCTACTATAAAAAATTAATTAGCAAAATAATAAGAATCCTCA
>NZ_SJDU01000610.1 GCF_005518285.1 Brachyspira catarrhinii
AAATCGGATATTTCTATATCTATATTTTTATTACTTTTATTTTTCATTATTAGGTGCTGATATACCTCTTTTAATGAAATTGCTTCTTCTACTTTAGGTCCTATAATTACTTTTTTTAAATAATCTCTTTCAAAAATTGGGGTTTCATAATTTAAGTATAGCCTATTTATGTCCTTATCAAATAAAACATTACTACCGTCATTTTTAACTAATTGAATAATTCTAAGCTCTTGTTCTTCAAAAAATGAGGAATGTTTGATTAAATATCTTATATTTATTAATAGTTTATATGCAATTTCTAATTCTTCATTTTCTAGTTCCTTAATAGTATCAAATATTTTATTAAAAATAATTCCTATATTATCATCAATTTTATTATCATATGAGAATGTCATATTACCTAATTCATTAAGTTTTATTCGTTTATTTTCATAAACACTATCAGTAGGATTATAAATAAGTTCGTTTTTATCTTTATCGTAATATAACATAAAATAAAGTGGAAGTTTATTTCCTCTATTGTTATAATATGATTTATTATAAATTGATTGTAATGTTTTATAAGAAAATTCTTCTTTTTCTATATCATTTTTATTTTCTTTTGAATCTGAACTGCCAAGATGTTGTGATGGACTTGCTATAGAAGAATTATCAGTATTAAAAAATGACTTTCCAAAAACCAAGCATACTCCTGTTCCTTCCTTACCTTCTTTTTTACCATATAATCTAAACATTGTAAGAGAATTCGTATATTTAATAAAAGAAGTTTGAAGGACTAAGTAATCTTTATTTGTTTCTTCTATATTAAAATTCTTTTCAGTATTTATTGATAACAAATTTTTTAATATTTCACCTTCCTGTGGGTCATTTGTTTTTGATATACTTGTAAGTCTCAAATATTCAATGCTATCACTTTGAATATCGCCTTCTTTTTTATTATAATCTATA
>NZ_SJDU01000611.1 GCF_005518285.1 Brachyspira catarrhinii
CGTTTTTTGGCGGAGGTTTCGGAGGCAGAAGTTCGACAAGACAGAGAAGAGGAAACGATATAAGATACGATGTTAATCTTTCTTTGGAAGACGCCGTATTCGGAAAGAAAATGGAAATCAAACTCGATAAAAACGATGTTTGCGATGTTTGTCATGGAAGCGGAGCGGAACCTGGAACAAAAACTACGACTTGTCCAACCTGCGGCGGAAGCGGAGAGATAAGAAGCGCTCAAGGATTTTTTAGCGTGCGAAGGACTTGCAGCAGATGTCATGGAAGCGGTTCGATAGTGACGACTCCATGCAAGAATTGTAAAGGAACGGGAACGATTAGAAAGCCGAAAACAATTTCGGTTAATATTCCTAAAGGCATAGACGACAATACTCAACTTCGAGTTTCGAGAGAAGGCGAAGCGGTTGCGGGCGGAGTTCCCGGCGATTTGTATTTGTATATAAATGTTTTGCCACATAGATATTTTATAAGAGACGGAATCGATTTGATAACGGAAGTTGGAATCAATATAGTTCAAGCCACTTTGGGAACGGATATAGTTATAGAAACTTTGGATAAGAAAAAAGTGAAAATAAAAATTCCAGCGGGAACGAACAGCGGAACGATATTCAAAATCAAAGGCGGAGGAGCTACCAATCTAAACAGAGGAGCGAGAGGCGATTTGCTCGTTATAGTCAATATCGATGTCAATAAAAAATTGTCCGCCGAAGAAAAACGACTTTATGGCGAATTGAAAAAAGTTATTCCAAGTAATGACGAGCCAGAATTGAGGAAACCCAATAAAAGCGTTTGGTGATTATATCGATTTATATAATTCGGCTATAATGACTGAAATTTATTATTTAGATTTCTTATTATAAAAACTCGCGACATTTCCCGTGTCCTCATGTTCGTTCATAAGAATATTTACTATTTCATCCGCTCTGTTATTTT
>NZ_SJDU01000612.1 GCF_005518285.1 Brachyspira catarrhinii
AGTTTACTGTAATTGAAAGCAGATTAAATCAACTTTACTCTTCAGACATTATAGATATTGATGAGCAAATAGAATACAGAAAATACCCTAATTATAAACAGCAGCAATCGGTAGCATTAACAGATATAGATAGATATTATAAAGAAGTATGTAATCAATGTTATAACATAGTAAAAATAATAATATTTTTTTCAGACGGAAATCCAGACACAAGAGGAAATAAAGTGTCAGCAGTTTTTCAAATAGAAGATAGAGAAAATTTTCAAAGAAAATATTGTACTGATGGTTTTGGAGTATTTGATGTACAAGGATATGATAAAAGAGATATTATTATAATTTCAGAAAGAGGAAATATTCTATATGAAAGATTTATATGTTTCTTTGATATAGGCTCTAGGATATTAGAAATGAATATTAGAACTATTGATTATAAGTTTGAAAATAATTCATTAAATATAGATTTAGAACTTGCTAAAATGAATGTAAAACTTACTAATTATTTATATAATCAAGAGTATAAAATAAAGCATTTAGACCAAGTTTTTACAGAAGATCCAACATAAGATAATCATTAGCATAAAGGATTTAAAGACTTTAGTTTATAGTAACGGAGGTAAAAATAATAGCAATGAGTAACAATAAAGATATAATAGTATCAAGTGGAAAAGGTACTATATTAAATTATTTTGGACTTTCAAATACATATAACCCATTCACTGATGAAAACGCCTTACAAATAGTTCAGGACCTAAACTTTGAAATACCATCGCTAGAGCCTTTTGAGAACGCAGGATATGTAGCAGTAAGTACTGGACTTTTAGCTACTTCATTATCTTTTTTAAATGATAGTGTTTTAGCTATTTATGATACAGATGGAACTACAAAAATAGCAGATTTAGTAAATATAATTGGAGAACTTGGAAATGATAAATATGTAC
>NZ_SJDU01000613.1 GCF_005518285.1 Brachyspira catarrhinii
ATAATAAAATATCATTGTCCGATTATAAATGCCTTTCAATTTTGGAAATAAAAGCCTCCGAAAAACGATTGGTTGAAATGAATTCTTATATTGACGAAATAATTAAAAAATCTTTGGATAAATATTTTGACGATTTAGATTTTATCACAAATAACACGATAGAATTTATACATAAAAATATTGAGCGAAGAAAAAAAGAGCAGTTGATAAAAATTGATATGATTAAAAAAGAAATTGAAGAGAACGCTAACTTAAATGAAATCGAGATTGAGGAGAAAAGAAAAGAATACGACAGAAAAGAAGAGATTATTAATAATCTTTTGGAAACTATAAAATGAGGAGATAAAAGATAAAAAATGATTGATTTTGTTAAATTTGTTGGATACTATTATAAATGTAAATCATGCGGAGAAATATTTATATCGGAAAGAAAAGGTAAGTTTGCAAAGTTGATTGAAGTATTTGGAAAAACAAGCAAACCGCCAATTTGTAAAGACCCGCCAGACACAACGGATTGGCAAGAAAAAATAGGTATAATTTTTGAAAAAGAAGAACCGTTAAAATGTCCAAAATGCGGAAGTGAGAAAGTAAGAGAGATGCCTTTTTATGCCATAGAAAAAGTAGCGGAAGTTATTAAAGATATTTTCAAAAAAGATGAAAAAACCGATAATGAAATTAGAGAAACTAAACATTATGACAGCGAAGATAATTCGGTATCTCAATTACAAAATTTAAATTATATTCTTAACGATATTAAAGAATCGAAAAAATCAAGACTTAAAGAACTTGAAAATAATTTTGTATCGAATTTAGAAGAAATCTTTAATTTTATCGAAACTTTTATTAAAGAAAATATAAATTCGGAAGAATTTGGTATAGATACATATTCTTTAAGATTTAATTTTGATAAATTGATAAAAGATTTTAAGAATTCTTT
>NZ_SJDU01000614.1 GCF_005518285.1 Brachyspira catarrhinii
GCTTCTTCTACCGCTCGAGGCTCGGCTTTGATAATCTCAACTTCGGGATAAATATCGTTGGCAACGGAATAGTCGAGCATCTCTTGAGTTTCTTTTATTCCGCCTATTGCAGAACCGAACATTTTTCTTCCTCCATGCGTCATTACAAAATCCATTAAACTTAAACTCGGCATTTGATTAAGCGGAGGAAGTCCCAAAACCGCCATCTCGCCGCCTCTTTTCAACATCGCCATATACATATTCAAATCGTATCTTGTTGGTATCGTGCTGATTATATAATCTAAAGTGTTATCGAGGTTTTGCAAGTCGCTTGGGTTATTTACATTCACATATTTAACCGCTCCCATATTCAAAGCGTCTTGTCTTTTCTCCTCGGTTATATCGAAAACCGTCACATCCGCTCCAAGTTTAACCGCATATTGAACAGCCATATGTCCGAGTCCGCCATATCCTGCAATTCCCACTTTATCGCCTTTCTTTATTTTCATTACTTGAATAGGCGAATAAGTCGTTACTCCCGCGCAAAGCAACGGAGCTACTTTTTCCATTTGAGCGTTTGAAGGAATCGAAATCGCAAACTTTTCAGAAACGACTATATTATCCGAATATCCGCCTTGCGTAATTTCGTTATCATGAAATCTATCGGGCGAACCGTAGGTCCATACCGCTCTATCCAAGCAATATTGTTCCTGATTATTGAGGCAGTTTATACATTCTCCGCATGAATTAACCATGCAACCTACTCCAGCATAATCGCCTACTTTAAATTTCGTCACCGCGCTTCCCACTTGAACTACTCTTCCCGCTATTTCATGTCCAACGACTACGGGATAGGTATGCGAGCTTCCCCAATCTCCGTTAACGCTATGTATATCGCTGTGGCAAATTCCAGCGTAAAGGATTTCGATTAAAATATCGTTTTCTCCTACGGGATGCC
>NZ_SJDU01000615.1 GCF_005518285.1 Brachyspira catarrhinii
ACAGCCAAAGTTTTTTTATTTAAATCTTTTACATTTTCGACTAAAAATTTTTTAATCTCGTTTAACATATTTTTAATTTAAAATATATTTTATAAAACATTAGCCGCAAGTTCGGCAAGTTTGGACCTTTCGCCTTTTTCCAAAGTCACAGTTCCGCTTAAAACTTCCGCTTTCATTCTGTCTATCAAATAAGTCAGCCCGTTATTTCTTTCGTCCAAATAAGGAGTGTCGATTTGATGAATATCGCCCGTAAATACGATTTTAGTTCCTTCTCCCGCTCTCGTTATAATAGTTTTTATTTCATGCGGAGTGAGATTTTGAGCCTCGTCAACTATGAAATATATTTTATTCAAACTTCTTCCTCTTATATAAGCCAAAGGAGATATTACAATTTTTTCGTTTTCAAGCATTTTTCTTATATTTTTACTTTCATCGCTATCATCGGAATGCAAATGCTGTATAACGGATAAATTATCGAATAGGGGCTGCATATAAGGTTCTAATTTGCTATTAACATCGCCGGGCAAAAATCCCAAATCTTTATTCGACAAAGCGACAATTGGACGAGCGAGCAATATTTGTCTGTATTCTCTTCTCTTTTCGAGCGCCGCCGCCAAAGCCAAAAGAGTTTTTCCCGTTCCCGCTTTTCCCATAACGGTAACCAAAGGAACGCTATTGTCAAGCAAAATATCCAAAGCCATAGCCTGCTCTTCGTTTCGAGGTTTTACTCCGTAAGCGCTAATATCGGTATTTACATGAATAATGCTGTTTGTGTCTTCTTTATATTTTCCAATTACCGCTTCGTCTTCTTCGTTTATTCTGTAGCATAAATAAGTGTTTGGATAAATAGAATGTTCGCTTTTAATTCCAATTTCGTTATTATTTTTAAGTTCGTCAATATATACTTTAGCGTTATCGCCCGATATATTTTCAA
>NZ_SJDU01000616.1 GCF_005518285.1 Brachyspira catarrhinii
ATAGGTTGTAAAATGAAAGAATAAATAATTAAGAATAAAAATTAATATTGGAAATTAAAATGACATTATCCGAAATAAAAAATGCTGTAGCAAATATAAAAGAACAAACCGAAATTTTAAGGGGGTATCTTTGACCCCGATTCCATTTATAAAAGAATAAAAGAGATTGACGAAATTTCCGCAAAAGACGATTTTTGGAACGACAATATTTCAGCTCAAAAATTAATGAAAGAGAGAATGCTTTTGCTCGATAAAATAGAGCCTGTGGACAATCTTATAAAAAATTCAAACAATATATATGAACTTACGGAACTTGCCATAAGCTCGAACGATAGCGAAATGGAATCGGAACTTGAAAGCGAATATTTGGAATTACAAAAAGTTTTTGACGAACTTGAAACTAAAAATTTATTTTCGGGAGAATTCGACAGTAAAAACGCTTATTTGACATTAAACGCTGGCGCGGGCGGAACTGAAAGCTGCGATTGGGCTTCGATGCTTTCGAGAATGTATGTGAGATTTTGCGAAAGGCATGGCTGGACGGTGGAAACTACGGACGAACTTCCTGGAGACGAAGCGGGAATAAAGCAGATTAGTTTTTATATTCAAGGTTTATACGCTTACGGTTATTTGCGCTCGGAAATAGGAGTTCATAGACTCGTTAGAATATCGCCTTTTGACGCCAACGCTAAAAGACATACTTCTTTTGTCGCTGTTAGCGTTATGCCCGATATAGACGAAGATATTGAAGTCGATATAAATCAGGCGGATTTGAGAATAGACACTTATAGAGCTTCTGGCGCGGGCGGACAGCATGTAAATAAAACCTCTTCGGCGATAAGAATAACTCATATTCCAACGAATATCGTAGTTCAATGTCAGGCGGAGAGAAGTCAGCATAATAATAAAGATATGGCGATGAAAATG
>NZ_SJDU01000062.1 GCF_005518285.1 Brachyspira catarrhinii
AATTCTTTATTGGTAGTAATCAAATTTTATTCTTTATTGGTAATAATCAAATTTTTAAAACAAGTAGAAATAATTTTATAACATAGTTATATCTTTATAACCGTTTGTTATAATACGAATACTATATTATAATATTTAAAAATGGAATAAAATTTATGATAAGAAAAGAAGAAATGCCAGAATGTCCCGTAGAAACCACAATTTCTTTGATAGGCGGCAAATGGAAATTATTGATTATGAGAAATTTGCTTTCACGAGCTTGACGTTTTAACGAACTTAAAAAAGATTTAAAAGGCATAAGCCAAAATGTTTTAACATATAATTTGCGTTCTATGGAAGAAGACGGAATAATTATTTATAAATTAGCGACAGCAAATTTTAGAATATTTATTTAATAAAAATTCACCGTCCTTGTAAGGCTCACGGTTTTATTGTCAAAATCCGTCACTTCGGTTTTGAAAACATATCTTCCTCTTCTTGGAGTAAAATTTCCTCCTCTGTAAAAATGCGAATCGACTCCGTAAACTTCCTCGAAAGTATAATTCGGCGCTATATAATAAATATTGTCTCTTTTTATGAAATAAGTAAAATCATAATCTCTTACAAGCTCATCGTTCATGTATATTTTTACCCTTTTAAGTCCCATTGGAATAGTTCCGAGCAAATCGTATGCTCTGACGAATAGCCTCAACTCTCCGTTATATCGCATTGGCATTTTATCTTTTATTTGAATAAGTCTATTTTCCGTTCTCAAATATATTCCATGTATTAAAGGATTCTGTTCCGAGCCTTTTGAAATTTTTAAATATTCCAATGGGTCGACTACCAAACCTTCTTTTATATTTTCAACGGTTAAATGCAAATGAGCGCCTCCCGACCTTCCGCTATTTCCCGTCAAAGCGATTGTGTCTCTTTCCGTCACTTTTGCGAAAGATTTTTCTATAGTTCCGTCTTCTATATGATAATAATAACTTCTAACGCTATTTGGATGTTCTATTATAATCGTATTTCCCACTCCATATAATTGTCTTGTCGGGTCTTCGGCAATATCGGAATAATATACAATCTCTCCGTCCGCAATCGGATATATTTCCATTTTGCTTCCGCCGAAATCCACGCCGTTATGAAAATGGTCTGTTCTGAATTCCCCAAAGGTGCTTGTGATTCTTATTTTATTTTCGTCAATAGGAACTCTACCGAATAATATTGAAGATAAATTGAAGATTAAAATAAATATAATTAAAATATTTTTATTCATAATTTTACTCTCTTGTATGTATAAATATTTTTGTCGCTTAATATCATATATTCGTTTTTCTCGCTCGATATATCCAAATAATAAATCCATCCGTCTATAAAATTTTCGTAAATAATTTCTTTCAATTTATTATCGTAAATTAAAACCGCGCTTTTTCCTTCTTTCGATACGCTCATTATCGTAGTATTCGTTTCGCTGTTTAACTTCATGTTAATCGCGTTTTGCATATCGTATTTTTCTATATTTATTCTGTCTTTTTCTTTTCCGTTATTCAAATTATATAAAATAATATTTCTGTCCGAAAGCATGAAAGCAGTCATAGATTTTTCGCTGACATAAGAAGAGACATGCCTTCGTGTATTTAATCTCGTTTCCAAATACCATAAAGTTCCGCCTTTTGAGTCGTATAAACTTATATATTCTGGTCTTATTCCGCTTATAGATAACGCAAAACTTCCGTATTCGCTTATCGCAACCGATTTTATTATATTTATTTCGCTTAATATCGAAGAGATGGCAAATTCCAAACTTCCGTTTCTGTTTATATATGCGATGTCTCCACTCGAAAATCCCGCTATATAATCTCCCGTGTTTAAGGCAAAAGCTCCGTCTGTAACAATTTCTCCGTATTGAATATGCGAACTTAACGAATTATTGTCAAAATCGAACATTTGTATTTTTGAATTGTCGCTCGAATGGTAAATACTTCTGTTTGCATAAGGCGATATTTCTGGGTAAATCGATGTGTTCGTTCTCCATAAAATTAGCCCGTTATTATTGTAAGCATCAATATAATTTCCGTATCTTTTATAAATAATAAAATTCTCGTTATTTGCGGATGCAAGCTCTCCTCTCGACAAATTTGTATAAAATATAGTCGTTCCGTTTTTATTAAAATAATGAACCATGCTTTCTGGTTTGGTAAAAAAATTATGTTTGAAATCTCCTTCAATATTAAAATTATTGTCAAGCAAAGGGGTTTCGGTGGAAGTTGCGGGTTTGCTCCAAATATTTATAATATTATATTCTTCGTTTAATCTATTCTTTCCAAAAACAAATATAAATAAAAGCAAAAATAAAACTGCGCTTATTATCGTCAAATATCTTATGAATAAAGGTTCTATTTTATGTATATTTTCAGGTTCTATAATTAATTTTTCTTTTTTTTGCATAATTATTATTCAATTAACATTTTATAATATCTTCTGTAATAAAATTCTTCCAAAACATCGTTTTTTGTTTATATATGGAAAATATTCTTTATCACTAAAAATTTTATAACCTTTTTCAAGGACGCCGCTTAACATAGGATAAGCCGACACGGCAAAAGGTTTTTTATAATCGTTTGGAATATAATTATTATTAACCAACAATATTTTAGAATCGTCATATCTTTTATATTTTTCGGGTATATCCTTTAATGGCATTATTTTTAAATTTTTATATTTTGGACGATTTTTTATTTTGAAATTCGTATACCAATGTCCAGAAGCCATCGTTAGTTGCTTTTTAGGAGTTAGAAAATAATCAACTCTATTATATCCCGCCCACACCTGATTATTTTGAAAATATGGGATATAAGCTGGAGTTAAAACATTTGTAAAATTAGATATTATAATAAATTTTTTTCCGCTACTTATTAATATTTTCCAATAATCTATAGCTCTTGAAAACGGAGGATTTGTGCATACGATGTCCGCTTCTTCTTTAAGAATTTTAAGAGATAAAGGGTCGTCAAAACTTCCGCTATAATTTTTAGGGAAATCTTTTTTTTCGCTGAAACCGTCTTTTGTAAACACATAAGCTTTCGAGCCTTGATTAAATAAATCAACGGGACCGTCATAATGAGTGCATATTAATTTTTTTAATTTAAGTTCGATAAAATTTCTCAAAAAATATAAAGCGAACGCCGAAGTATTTCTTTCATCGTTGTCTACCGCGTCATCGCAATTGCAGAAAACGGTTTTATTTTTCCAAATTCTTTTATCATACATTGACAATTCTTTTTCAATATCTTCTATGCGAGTATAAAATTCATCGTTATTAACTTTTTGCGCTTTTTGAAGTATATCTTTTCTCGATAAACCTCTCTCTTTAAGAGTGGGCGTAGTTTTTTTTACTATTTTAACTTTTTGGATTTTATCTTCCGTTTTTAAATAAATTTCTTTTATAAATAATTTGTTGGATTTGATAAATTTTATATAATCTTCAAATAAAGGCGAATTATAAAAATATATTTCCTTGCTTTTTTCTTCTCGAAGCGCGGAGAATTTTTTCTTTATTTCGTTTTCAAGCGCCGACATATCTTTTACTTCGCAGCAAAATAAATAGTTGTAAATATTTTCTTTAGATTTTCCAGTCATATTGTTATATTCTTTCAATCTTCTTTCCAAATCGTTTGTCTTGCCTATTTTGCATTTTGAAGGCTCTAAACTCGCTTGAACTATATAAATATATTGCTTATTCATAATTTTTATCAATATACTTTCCTATTTTATTCTTGTTAAATTTTTTATATCTTTCATATCGTAGTAATTTTTTTCCAATACGCTTAAAGGGTCGAAAGTCATATTTCCAGCGCGCATTTCCCAATGACAGTGAGGTCCCGTAGCCATTCCCGTAGAACCGATTAAACCTATTATTTCTCCCTTTTTTACATATTGTCCTTCTTCGGCGATTAATTTCGACATATGAAAATAACTGCTATAAACTCCTTCGCCATGGTCTATTACCACGCAATTTCCTCGAACGAATAATTCTCTCGATATTTTCACCACTCCGTTATTTGCCGCATAAATCGGCGAACCGTTCGTATTAGCTATATCGAATCCCTGATGATATCTCGCGTAATCTTTAGTATATCCTCTGAAAGCTCCAAACTGCGAAGAATATCTTCCTTGAGCGGGCATCATATAAACTTTATCGGCGTAATTTGTCGGAGTATAGGAAATATATATTTTTCCGTTTAAAAGCTCTCTCTCTTCTTTAGACTTTTGAGGATTGCTTATTATATTTGTCATTGTTGAAGTCACGCCCTGAATTTGCCTTGGTTTTGGAGGCGGAGGCGTGAAATCCAATTTTATATCTATTGCCAAATTCAATAAAGTTTTATCTTTTAATTCCATATTGCAAACGAATTGATATTTTTCATCTTGCGCGCCTACATATATTCCGAATACGCTTTTATATATTTTAATTTTTTTGTCCGAATTTTTTACTTCAAAAAATTTTACAATCGGTCTTGAGCTTCCGAGCAATTTTGAATCTTTTATTTTTATTTCGTCTTTGCTCGTTATAAAAATATTTCCCATTTTACCCGCATAGAGAGGAATGGGGTCGGCGTATATTTGTAAATCGTCATCGTATTTTTTAAATTCTTCCAAAGATTTGAAAGCGTTATTTCTGATATAAATAGCTCCGTTTTTTAATATCGCATTTTTTGAATCCAAATTAATTTTTCCGTTATTTGCAATATAATAATATTTGCCATTTATTTTGATTTCGGCAAATCCGTCATTTTCCGTTTCTATTATATCTTTATCATACAATTTTGTAGCGTTATCTAAATTGATTTTTTTATTATTTCTTATTACGCTAATGTTTCCGATATATTTTAAGTCGTATTGAGAATATAAATTTATCGACACAAAAAATATAAATATAAAAACAAATTTCATGATTCAACCTCGATTATTTTTTATAACCCAATTGGTCTAATTTTATAAGATGCTCCTTTATATCTTTATTATTTGGAGCGATTTCGAAAGCTTTAGTCAAAAATTCTTTAGCGTTTGCAATATCGTTTTTTTTGAAAAAAGCCCAGCCCAAAGAATCCAAATAAGCGGGATTTTTCGGGTCCATACTCAAAGCCTTTTTTATTTCCGAAATTCCTTCCTCGATATTGATTCCGCTGTCCGCCAAAATGAATCCGAGCGAATTTCTCGCGTTTGCGCTTTGAGAATCCATCGCCACAGCTTTTCTTAAAGAATCGATTGCCTTTCGAGTATTATTTTTTTTATAATATATATAACCCAATACGGAATATATTTGAGTGTTTTCTATTCCAGAAGCGAGAGCGTCAAGAAGTTCGAATTCCGCCAAATCATACATTTCTTTTATGGCGTAAATATAGCCGACTATAATATGAGCTTGCATTATTCTTAAAGGATTATCCAATCTTCGCATTATTTTATCGAATGTTTCGAGAGTTTTATCATAATTTTGAATTTGAGCGTAGGATAAAGCCAAATGATAGCCCGATTCTATATCGTTTTTATTTTCAAAAGTTTTTTCAAGCGAATCAATAGCCTCTTGATAATTTTCGTTTCTGAATAATTTTATTCCGTTTTCGAGTTCGGTTTTGCCCGTCCCTATACTCATATATTCTCCTATATTTACGATATTAACATTTTATATTTAAATCAAAAAATCTCAATATATTTATATTTGCCGTAATAGTATTAGGTATATTATAATAGATGTGAATTTATACAATATTTGTAATATATTTAAAGAATATACTAATTTTATATATTTTCAATTTTTTGTAAATAATGTATAATATAACTTAAATATCCGAAAATTATATAATAAATCATAACGAATAAATTAATAATTTTTGGAAATTATAAATAAGGTTTTTATATGAGTTTTAAAAATAAGATTCTCCTTTTGGTCATAATAATAGTCGTTTTGGCTTTATCGCCCGCCATTTTTATAAATGCAAAGTCAAACGAAACGGCTTTTTACGAATCGGCTATGGATATATCGGAAAATTATTTTTACGACTTAACTTCTACTTTCAATTCGATATTTACTTCGACAAGCGTTGGAGCGGTTGCGCTTTCGGATATAGCGAGCGTATCTTACGATTTATATTCTTTTGGAAATATTAACGATACGGCGGGATATTTAAGAAATACGATTCAAAAATTTCGTCAATCTCAAGTCGATTTGCCTTATATTATGGCTAACGGAATATATTTTGAACCAGATATTGTCGCTTCGAATGTAAATTTAAGAGGATTATATTCCATTTATTTATACGATTTAACCGATACCGCAATTAGAAGACAACCCACGACATCCGATATATCGAGTGGTATAAAATTAAACGAAAGAAGTTATATGCAAGAAGAATTTTACAGAATAGCGCTTCCAGAAGAATGGAATAGAACGACAAGAAGACCGAGAAATGTATATTATTCAATTCCGTATTCCAAAGAAACATATAGAAATCAAAAAGTTATTTCCGTATCTTCTCCGATATATTCGGAAATTAACGGAAACGCTATAGGAGTGGCGGTTACGGATATTTCATTGGATATAGCCTATCAAATGATTGAAAATATTGCAAAAAATAACGAATTTAACCCAATAATTTTTGACAATAGAAGCGGGGATATTATTTTTCATAAGGATTCGGAATATATATTAAGAAATATTTCCGAAATTCCAACGGCAAAATATATTTCCGACAATATAAGTTTTTATACGAATTCGAGGACGATAGAAAATTATAATATTAATGGCAGAAATTATACTTTATTTATTAGACAGCTCGATAATTCAAATTACGATTTACTAATGTTCGTTCCAGAAGGTTATTTTCACAGCACGTTAAATACGATTAATAGAACTTTGCTTCTTATTTTGATAATAGCGATTTTTGTAATAATCGTTACAATCAAAATATTTATTCCAATATATTTAAAACCTTTAAAAAAAATATCATCCGAACTTGAAGAAAGCGTATTGAATCGCAATATATTTACGAGCGTAAGCAAAATAAAATCAAAGGACGAATTGGGAGATGTTAGTAATTGGATAAATATTTACCAATATATGGTTCAATATTTATTTTCTATGGGAAATAAAACTTTAACTTTATCGAAAGAACAGCAAGTTTCCATTAAAGATAAAATAGAGAATGTGGCAAAAATATCTAATTCTATGGTCGAATCTTCAGAATTGATAGTGGATAATATAGTAAAACAAGAAAGCGGAATTAAAGATGTGGAAAGCAGCAATTTGGAAATATGCGAAAATATAAATACGAATTTGTCCGATTTGAAATCGATAAACGATATGACGAAAAATCTTCAAGAAAAAATAGATTTTCAATTGGAAACTTTTAATAAAATCAATTCCGTTTCTTCGAATATGCAATTGGATATAGATAAAGTTTCCGCCGCTATGTCGAAAATCAAAGAAGAGACGCAAGATGTTATAGATTTGTCGAAAAGCAGTAAAGATAGAATATTGAAAACTGAAAGTTCCGTAAAAAATATAATTACTTTGATGCGAGGAATTAACGACTTCGTAAACTCCACCATAGAAACATCGCAACAAACGAATATGTTGGCTATGAACGCCGCTATCGAAGCGGCTCATGCGGGAGAGCAAGGAAAAGGATTCAGCATTATTGCCGAAGAGATAAGAAAATTGGCGGTTATGACAAATATTCAATCGGAAAACGCCACATCCGTAATCAGAAATTTAGAAAAACAATTTAGTTTGGTTACTCAAAGTATAGACGAGAGAATGTCGGCTATAGAAAATATGCTTTATAAATTTCAAAGTTTTGAAGAAAATATGGACAAATTGAAAAAAATCACGGATGAAAAATCAATCTCTTCCAAAGAAATAACTTCTTCAATAACAAATATTTACGATACCGTTAAAGATATTAGAGAACAATACACGATATTGCATAATAGAATTTCAAGCGATTTGATAAATATTCTTAAATTATTGGATTTGTCAAATAAAAATGACGAAGCGGTAAAACTTGTGGCGGAAAATTCGGACGATATTGTCGAAAAAACAAAAAGCATGAAAGAGAATATTTTAAATTTATATAATTTGATAAAAGATATTGAAGAGATTTCTAAAGCTGGAGGCGATTCCGTTGATAATTTGGAAAAAGAATCGTTCGATTATGGAGCGGTAGATTTTGAAGAGGTGATAAAAAATAAAATAAAAGTCGGAGACGAAGCCTACGCCAAATTCAAATTTATAAAAGGAATGCATAAATTTATTATAGACAAATTGGGCAAAGATAACTTTAATAAATTATTGGAAAAAATATCGGAAGATTCAAAATTGATTTACGGCGATATTAAGAGAGCGAAATATATAAAAAGATTCGCTTTATCTTCCGCATTCTTTATTCCGATAAACATTATTAACGAAGAATTTTATAAAGATTCAAAAAATGCGATTGAGGACAAGGCTAAATACGATTTTAACGAGTTAAGTCCTTTTAAGAAATTTTCAATCAGATTAATGGGAAGAAATTCTTTAAGTAAAGTAATTATTAAATTTGGCAAAAAATTATTCAGAAATGTAAATATAGAAATCGTCAAATTAGACAGAAGAAAAGTTATTTATCATTTGTCTTATTTTCCAAATTACGATTTGACGATTGAAAAATATTATTACGAAATGATAGGAAATATTTTCAGACAAAAATATCCAAACTCTTCGGAAGTAAAAATTACTCAATCGATAAGCGGCGGTTATATTTACACGGAATATATTGCTACTTGGTAAAATTGGCAGATTCGCAAAGATAGTTTTTATTTTTCAATAATAAAAAATTCTTGATTAAACTATTGACAAATTTTTTAATTCATGTTATATTTTACTTAAATTATTTAATTAAAGTTAATGATATTGGATGATTTAATTATGATTAGATACTATAAATTAGCATACTATAATTTCGTTAAGCA
>NZ_SJDU01000617.1 GCF_005518285.1 Brachyspira catarrhinii
CCGCAAACAAAGGTATATTCGTATTCGCCGAAATTGTCACTCCAAATACGCTTCCTCCGTTAATAATGCCCATTATGATTGTGCAAATTCCCAAAGTCAAAGCGAGTATTCCTACTCCTCGCATTTTTCCTTTCAAAACGGTAAACAATCCTATAATAGACATAACGGTTAAAACCAAACCGTAGCCCGAATCTCCGAAACAAAAAGAAAAGAAAAGAGGATAGAAAACCGCAATCATCGGAGTCAAATCTATCTCAAAATAATTCGGCAATTGAAATAATTTTGTGATAATCTCGTAAGCGCCCGCATATTTGTTGTTTTTAAGCTCAACGGGAACATTATCCGTTTTTGAAGGCTCTTCCATTATATAAGCGATTTTTTTCTCGTCCAAAAATAATTTAGTTTCCGTTTCTTTATCTTTAGGAATATAAGCTTCCACATAAAGTATTTTTCCTTCTGTCGATTCGCTTGATATAAAACTTTCTTTAGCTTCTTCAAAATGATTATAAATATTTAGATTGTCTATTTCTTCGTCTATAGCTTTTATATAAACTTGGCTTTTGATTATCTCGTTTTCGTTATTTTCTATTTCGCCCTCTACTCTTGAAATTTCTTTATTTATATCGTCATAAGATTTTGAAGGCATATTGACAATATCGAAAGTTAAAGTCTCTTCCGTCACTTTTTTCTTAAAGACGATAAAATAAACTTTTCCGCTTTCTTCTTTAATAGGATAAGCGAATATATCTTTCAAAGAATTAAAATCGTATTCGTTAAACTCTCTAATTGCAGCCGAATAAAATAATATATCGTAATCCGTTTTCTCTTGCAATTCTTTAATCTTATCAAAGCTAAAATTACCGAAAGGCGATATAATAGACAATTCTTTTTTCAAGCGAGAATATAGAAAATATAGCGTCAAA
>NZ_SJDU01000618.1 GCF_005518285.1 Brachyspira catarrhinii
TATATATGGCGGTTTTATGAAAATAGTCGTTGACGATATTATAGTTATTTATGACGATATGAATATTCCAGTGGGAGAATTTAGAGTCGTTCCCGCAAGAGACGATAGCGATATTTACGGCGATATAGAACCGAGAGAAGGTCCTCTTAAACATAATGGCATTAAAAGTATAGAAGATTCTTTAAAAAGCGATAATTTTACAAGAATCGGAGTGGGAATTGGAAATCCCGCGGAAAACGAAGAAATAGCGGATTTTTTGCTCGCTCCTTTTACGAAAGAAGAAAGAAGAAAAATAAAAGATATATCGGAAGAAATAATTGACGCCGCTTGCATAGCTTTATTTGAATCTCCAAAAGCGGCTAAAAATAAATACAATGACTAAATTGCTTATAGGACTCGGAAATCACGGCGAAGAATATAAAAACAGCAGACATAATATAGGATTTATTATGATTGATAAAATAGCGGAAAATCTCTCCGTCAGTTTTGATAACAATAAAAAAAAATCTTTATACGCTAGAATGAAAAAAGACGAAAATCAGTATATATTTCTTAAACCTCAAACATTTATGAATCTTTCGGGCGAGTCGGCGCTTTACATTTCAAAATTATTTAATGTTTCAATCGAAGATATTTTTGTTATTTATGACGATATGGATTTGCCTTTTGGGAGTTTTAAGATAAAAAAAGGCGGAAGCTCGGGAGGACATAACGGAATAAAAAGTTTGATAGCCCAATTACAAAGCGACAATTTTTTTAGAATTAGAATAGGAATCGGCAGACCAAATTTTGGAAAAAAAGTAAACGATTATGTTTTGTCGTCTTTTAGCAAAAGAGAGCGAGAAATTATAGATAAAGATATTTCGGATAAAGTTATCGAAGCGGTAAAAATAGCTTTATTCGAGTCTCCCGAAAGATTCATA
>NZ_SJDU01000619.1 GCF_005518285.1 Brachyspira catarrhinii
CTCAATTTTATTGCCAAATATTATAACATAAAAAAATATTTTTAGAAACATATTTAATTATTTAGCACCATTGGCTTTTAATAATTCTGCTACTTCTAAATGCCCATTTTTTAAAGCATATTTAAAAGCATGCCTATCATTTTTTACATCTGCCCCATTATCAATTAAATATTTTACTATATCCAAATGTCCGTTTTTTGAGGCATTACTTAAACTTGTATCTGAGTATTTATCACCTATTATATTAATATCCGCTCCATTATCAATTAGATATTTTACTATATCCAAATGTCCATTCCCAGAAGCATATAATAAAGCTGTTCTATAGGAATAATCTCTCATATTAACATCAGTACCTAATTCTATTAAATAACTAACTATATCTAAATAACCATTTTCAGAAGCATACATTAAAGCATGTCTGTCATTTTTAAACTCAGCCCCTTTATCTATAAGCAGTTTTACTAATTCTAAATTACCATTTTTTGCAGCAGAACTTAATGCATGCCGATCATGTGACGCTTCGTATCCTTTTTCTAATAAATACTTTGCTATTTTTCTATATCCTTTTTCTAAAGAATACATCAAAGCATATCTGTCATTTTTAAACTCTGAACATTCATCTATAAGAAGTTTGACTATATCAAAATGACCATTTTTTGAAGCATAAGTTAAAGCTGTCTTGTAATAATAATCTTTTATATTGATATCAGCTCCATTATTAATTAAATATTTCACTATATCTAAACAGCCATTTTCAGAAGCATACATCAAAGGCGTTTTATAATAATCATCTTCTGTATTAATATCATATCCAGATGATATTAAAAACTTTACTATTTCTAAATCATTATTTTTAACTGCTTCTAATAATTGTATATTCATATTATAAATAACTATAAAATCACAATTTTAAAAT
>NZ_SJDU01000620.1 GCF_005518285.1 Brachyspira catarrhinii
GTTTCCTATCATTCTTCTAATCTCTCTATATTGAGAGTTCACAATTTGAGTAAACATTTGATACCTTAAAGTATTTTTAGCCTCTTCCGCCATTTCTTTATCTATATCGACATTGTTTTTATCGTTTCTGTAACTTGTGTCAAAATCTACCGTTATAGTCGGAGATACTTCTTTATAATCCATCGGCATATTGAAAGGAAAATGTCTTGCGTCCGTTCTTTTCGCTTCCATTCCGTCATATTTTTCGCTATCTAAAGCCCTACCCAATTGGTATTCGAATGTCACATCGCTTCTCTTAAAATTCGGAGTGGAAACATTGGCTATATTGTCGGCTATAACCTCCGCTCTCAAACCGTAAACATTCAAAAGTTTTTTAGCTATAGTCATCGTTTTAGCGTAAGTAGTGTCTGCGAAAATACTCATAATTTTACAATCCTAAAAATAGTAGTTTTATTTATTTTCGGTTTTTTTAAAAAAGCCTTAAACGATTTTTTATATACGAATTATATTTTGAAATAAAGAAATATATTAATTATTCTTTTTCGTTATAAGAGGCAAATAATCGAAAAACGAATATATAGTTATTATCGTCACTATAAGCAAACTATAATAAGTTATTTTATCGAACGGCAAATAATCAATAGAAGTAAATTTTAAAACTTTTATCAAAAATATTATCACAACGGCTGCGGCGCGCGAAGCGGTTTTTAATTTTCCGCTAAACTTTGCGGCGACTGCAAATCCTCTCAAACCTCCGAGAATTCTTATAAACATTGAAAACATATCTCTATAAAGCGAAATTATAAACATCCAAATAGGCATAGAACCCTCGTATAAAAAAATCGTAAACATAGTGATATGAAAAACCGTGTCGGCAAAAGGGTCGAGGACTTTACCCAAATCGCTAACCA
>NZ_SJDU01000621.1 GCF_005518285.1 Brachyspira catarrhinii
CTTATTAACCTTTTTTATTGTTGATTTTTTATTTCATTTTTATAGAATGATTAAATAAAAATAATAGGATGTATATTATGAAAAAAATATTATTAATATTATTTATTTTAAGTTTTAATATATTTGCTCAAAACAATGATATTATTAAAGCAATAATGGATGAAAATTCAATTATAATAGAAAAAGTAATGAAAGATAATATAGATGCTAATGCATTAATTACAAATAGGGTTGTGAATAAAGCATATACGCCATTAATATATGCTATTATTTTAGGAAAAACTGATACAGTAAGAGAATTAATAAAAAGGGGTGCTGATGTTAATAAAGCAGTTACAAATACTATTCGGTATCAAGGAATTGATGGAAAATCAATTTATAATATAGTTACTGTACCAATAGTTTTAGCTAGTTCATTAACAAATCTTAATATTGTAAAAGAACTTATAAATAATAATGCTGACATAAATATAATAGAAGAAGGAGGAAAAACTCCATTATTTTATACACAAGATAAATATATAGCTGCTGAATTAATAAAACTAGGAATTGATGTAAATGCAAAAGATAATGATGGAAATACAGCATTATTTACTGTAGGATATAATGTTGTAGAACAATTGGTAGTCTCTGGAGCTGAATTAGAAATAAGGAATAATAAAGGAAATACGGCATTATTAGATATTCCTTTTTCAACTGATTTATATCTTAAAAAACTTGAAGCATTAGTAAAAATGGGAGCAAATATAGATGCCAAAGATAAAAATGATGATACCTTATTAATAAATGCTATATATAGAAAAGAAATAGAACTAATAAAAAAATTATTAGAATTAGGAGCAGATATAGATATAAGAGATAAAAATGGGAATACTCCTTTAATGATAGCAATATGGCAATATTATAGTTC
>NZ_SJDU01000622.1 GCF_005518285.1 Brachyspira catarrhinii
TTCCTTTAATAGGGCTATAAATCGTTTCTACCAATACGCCCGCGGAATTTGAAGTTTGATTTTCTTTCGGTTTATCGTTAATCGAATTAGACGAATTAACTGAATTATTATTTAAAGAATTATCTTCAATATCGCTTATAGGGTTTTTAAGATATTCTTCCAATTTTGATTTTATAACCGCGACTTTCGGACCGTAAACTACTTGAATTCCGTTTCCTTTTTTGATTACTCCAGAAGCGCCGCTTGCCTTCAATGTGGCGTCTACTACTTTATCCGCGTCAAATACGGTTATACGCAAACGAGTGATACAACAGTCTACATCGCTTATATTTTTCTTTCCGCCGAGTCCAGCGACTATTAAAGGCGATTCTCCATATTCGCTATTCTTCGAAGATTTTGCGGCTTCCACATCCGCTCTTCTATATAATTTAGGCTCTTCGCTGTCGGGTTCTCTTCCCGGAGTTTTTAAGTCCATTTTTTTAATTAAGAAAGAAAATACAAAATAATAAACGAAAAAATAAACTATTCCGACAATCAAAATCCAAATCCAATGAGTTTTTGAATTTCCTTGAATGACGCCGAATAATAATAAATCTATCAAACCGCCCGAAAAAGTCATTCCAACTGTGACATTCAAAATATGCATAAGCATGAAAGATATTCCCGCAAAAACGCAGTGAATGGCGTAAAACAACGGAGCTACAAAAAGAAATGTGAATTCTATCGGCTCGGTTATTCCCGTTATCATTGCAGTTAGCGCCGCCGAAAATAATAAAGCGCCAACAATTTTTCGTTTTTCGATTCTTGAAGTTCTATACATTGCCAAAGCAGCTCCAGGAAGTCCGAATATCATAAAAGGAAATTTTCCCGTCATAAACCTTGTCGCTTCAACGCTGAAAGCCGTAGT
>NZ_SJDU01000623.1 GCF_005518285.1 Brachyspira catarrhinii
ACTTTAATATTTTCGATTTCGAGCTTTCCGAAGACGACATGAATAAAATAAAATCTTTGGATACTGATAAAAGTTTATTTTTTAGTCATAGCGATATTGAAATCGTAAAATTTCTTATTAGTAAAAAAGTTTGATTTGAATAATATTTTTAATAAATCAAGGAGAAAGAAAATGTTTAAAAAAATATTAACGATTATTATTACGGTTTTCGCGTTAATTGGCTGCAATAATAATCAAAATAACGGACAAATTAATGCAAATCAAAGTAGCGTGATTAATCCTTTTACGACAAATGCGGACGGAAGGATTAATTCAAAAGGATTAGCCGCGGTTTCAAAAAACATGAATTTTACGGTTAGAGAATTCACGAGGCATCCAGTGGGAGAAAACGATATTTTAATCGAAATTCTTTATGTGGGAATTTGCCATAGCGATATTCATTCCGTAAACGGAGACTTTGAAGAAGGAAATTATCCTATAATTCCAGGGCATGAAATAGCGGGAAGAGTAGTTCAAGTTGGAAGCGCGGTGACAAAATTCAAAGTGGGCGATTATGCGGGAGTAGGTTGCATGGTTAATAGTTGCGGAAAATGTGAGAATTGTCTTAATAATAAAGAACAATATTGCTTAAATAGAGCGATTTTGACATACGGTTCTGTAGATAGATTTCATGATAACGAAATTACTCAAGGCGGTTATTCGGATAATATAGTCGTTTCCGAAAAATTTGCAATCTCAATTCCGTCAAACGCTCAAATTGAAAAAGTCGCTCCGTTGCTTTGCGCGGGAATTACTACTTACTCTCCAATTCAAGTAATGAAAATAAAGAAAGGAGATAAAGTAGGCGTTGCAGGATACGGCGGACTCGGACATATGGCTGTTCAATACGCGGTTAAACTTGG
>NZ_SJDU01000624.1 GCF_005518285.1 Brachyspira catarrhinii
CAAAAATAATATTACAATAAAAATAAAGTTTGTCAAAGAAATTTTATTTTTAATATTTAATTGTTGTCAAATAACTGTTATTATTTATAATAGTTTTATATTTTATTTAAGGTTTATAAACATGGGATTATTTAATTATATAGTACATAAAATTCTTGGAAATATATTTTATAGCGATTCTCTTAAAGGAAAAATTGGAGAATTAGAAGTAAATAATGCTCTAAATCCATACTTTTTTGGTAAAAAAGAACATAAACAAATAAATAATTTGGTAATAGTTGATGAAAATTTAAAAAGCCATCAAATAGATCATATAGAAATAAGATTAAATGGAATATTTTGCATAGAAACTAAAAACTATAGCGGATTAATATTCGGCAGTGAAAACAATAATAAATGGACTCAATGTTTAAGAAGAGGTAAAAAGAATTATTTTTATAATCCAATAAAACAAAATAAATCTCATATATTCCATTTAAAAAAAATATTAGAAAACAAGTATAATATAAATTCATTAATTGTATTTACACAAAATAATGCTGATAATATAAATATTAATAATGTTATAAATTTAATAGATTTAAAAACGTATCTGAATAATTTTAATGACGGCACTAATTATACTTCTGAAGATATTGATTATATTTATAATAAATTAATTTCAAGTAATAAAAATATTTCTAATTCAAAACATATAGAAAATATAAACAATACTAAAGAAGAAATAAGAAGCGGAATATGTCCAAGATGCAAAGGAAAATTAATATTAAGAGAAGGAAAATATGGAGAGTTTTACGGATGCAGCAATTATCCATATTGTAAATTCACTATAAAAAAATAATTAACAAAAATTAAAAAATGTAGTTTATTATACAATAGTAATTTTATTGTACT
>NZ_SJDU01000625.1 GCF_005518285.1 Brachyspira catarrhinii
CGGATATATCGAATAACGCTTTTATGACGGGATTTGCAGACACGAGTTTTAGTTTGCTTGCGGGAATAACTGTATTTAGCATAATAGGTTATATGGCGGGTTCTCAAGGAAAAGAAGTTTCTGAAGTTGCTGGCGGAGGAGGAATCGGACTTGCCTTTATAGTATTCCCAGAAGCTATTAATTCTCTTCCAAGTTTAAACGGAATATTCGGAGCGGTATTCTTTTTGGTGCTTGCATTTGCTGGTTTGACTTCGGCTATTTCTTTAACGGAGGTTGTAGTATCGTCTTTTATAGATAAATTTCATTATAATAGAAGAAAAACGACAATCGTAATTATTATAATACAAGGTTTAATATCTATGGTTTACGCTACAGGCGGCGGTTTATATATACTCGATATAGTCGACCATTTCATAAATAATTATAATATTGTAATAAGCGGTTTAATCGAAATAGTTTTGATAGCTTGGGTTTATAAACTTAAAGACTTTAAAGATTTGATTAATAGAGTAAGCGAATTCAGAGTTGGAATTTGGTGGGATTTCTGTTTGAAATTTTTAACTCCCGTATTTTTAGCGATTTTTTTGGCGTTGAAAATAATAGAAGATTTCAGAGTTCCTTACGAAAATTATCCTCAAGCCGCTTTGGTCGGATTGGGATGGTCTATGCCGATTATAGCTTTCATAGTCGGTATCGTATTGGCTAAACTCAAAGAAAAATATATTAATAAATAAAAATATAAAAAATTGATTAAAAAAGGAGAAAATTATGGGAATAGATTCTGCTATATTTATGGGACTTAGTTTGCTTGCCGTTTGGGGCGGATTTGTATTTTTCCTAACGATAGCTTTAAGGAAAATGTAAAAATTTTCAAAATTGAGTTTTATA
>NZ_SJDU01000626.1 GCF_005518285.1 Brachyspira catarrhinii
ATTATCAAATGCAATTTACGGATGAAGATTTTGTCGAATTCTTTAGCGATTTTATAAAAGCAAAAACGGAAGAAGTCGTTTTTAGCAAATAAGGGGATAGTATGGGTTCGTATTATTATCTTATATCGGGTCTTCCAGAAGTAAAACTCTCCGATTCGAAGGCTAAATACGATATTAACGAGATTACTCAAAGTATATTGTCGGGTTTAAGCGGTAAAGACGCGAAACTTTTCAATTACTTTATTTATCAAAACGATAATAAAAATTTGGCAAACGCTATAGCCGTTTCAAAAGGATTATTTAGTCCTTATAATATTCATTTAGAACCTTCAAATTTTTCTAAAGAAGAGATTCAAAAATATTCTAATCTTTCAAATTTGCCTAATTATATGGCTAAATTTTTGGAAGATAATAAAAATACCGAGTGGGAAAATATAAGGCATATAGAAAATTCTTTGTTGAATCTTTATTATGAGGAAATGATAAATACGGGAAACGGTTTTATCAGAGAATACGCTTTATTTATGCGTAATTTGAAAAATATATTGGCGGCTTTAAACGGAAGAGCTTTGGGTTTTAGCGGAGATTTGATTTTTAAAGAATTGATAGGCGATTATCCTTTAATAAATGTTTTGACAAAATCTACCGCCGCCGACTTTGGATTAGGAAAAGAAGTTCCTTATATAAATAATATTATAGAAACTTTTAATTCTTCCGATAAAGCGGACCCTTATAATATGGAAAATATAGAATGTTCTTTAGTGAACGAATTTTTGGAGAAAGCGACTTCTATAAAATCTTTCACTACGGATAATCTTTTCGCTTATTATATAAATTTAACCTATGCCGTTAGTATAAACGGAAGGAACGAAGAAGAAGGTAAGAAA
>NZ_SJDU01000063.1 GCF_005518285.1 Brachyspira catarrhinii
GACGGGAGAGGAGAGGCAAACGCGATAGAACGAGCGATTGAAAGCGCAAAAAGAAACGCGGTCGAGCAGGCTGTCGGTTCTATAATTCATGGAGTCGCTTCGGTTGGAAATAATAAATTGCTTGAGTCAAAAATATACGAAAATACTACGGGTTATATTTCTTCTTATAAAGTCCTTGAGATAAACAAAAATACTTCGGTTTGGTATTCTAAAATAGAGGCGGTTGTCGGAGTCGATATGATTCAAGATAATTTGCAGGCTATGGGAATATTAATGGACAGAAAAAGTATGCCTTTGATAGTAGTTTTGGTAATAGACGAAAACGGAGATTTAAGCGAGTCTTTTAACGTTCAATTGGAAAAAAATATGGGAGATAAAGGTTTTAAATTCGTAAATTCAAGTTCTTTAAGAAAAATCATGCGAAACGAAAATTACGATATAGATTTTTCCGATTCGGATTCGGTAAAAAAAATAGCTCAATCTACTGGCGCGCAAATAGCGGTAGTTGGAAAAGCTGGAGCTTCTTACTTTACTACAATACAAGGCACGGCAATGAAAAGTTATAGAAGCGATGTCGCTATAACTGCGATTAATATAGCGGATTATTCGGTTGTAGCGAGAGCGACTCATCAAGCGGGAGGAGTCGGAGGAAGCGATAAAGACGCTCATTCTATAGCGTTGGTAAAATCTGCGGATTCAATATCGGACGATTTTATAAGTCAAATCGTAAACAAATGGCAAAGCGAAGTTCAAAATGGAACGGAATATACAATTTATGTTTCGGGACTTAATTTTGACGATTCTATAGATTTCGAGGACGCTCTTAAAAAAAATATAGGCAATATTAAAAATGTTTATAACAGAGGAATCGCGGGAGATTCTTCAAGATATGTGATTCAATATGTGGGAACGAGCAGAAATCTTGCGGTGGATATTAATTCCAAAGCGAAAAATATGGGCTATCAAATAATAATAAACGGTTTTGACGATAAAACGATTACATTGAAAGCTTCTAAAAGACAATAAAAATGAAACCTAAATTAGTGATTCATACTTGTTGCGCGGTTTGTATGTGCTATCCGAAAACTTTGCTTGAAAACGAAAATTATCAAACTATATTTTATTTTTACAATCCGAATATTTATCCTATAAAAGAATACGAAAGAAGAAGAGACGAATTTATCGATTATGCAAAGTCGATTAATATAAGCGTTCATATAGAAGAAAACGAAAAATATATTGAAGAATGGAATAACGATATAAAAGGTTTTGAAGACGAACCAGAAAGAGGAGCGAGATGCAATATATGTTTTAAGCATAGAATAAATAAAGCGTTCGAATATGCGAAAAATATAAACGCTCGATATGTTTCAACGGTTATGACGGTAAGCCCGCATAAAGACAGCAAAGCGATAGAAGAGATAGGAAATTCTTTGGCGAAAAAATATTCTCCAATAGAATATTTGCATATAGATTTTAAGAAAAAAGACGGATTCAAAAAAACTAATATAATCGCAAACGAAGTCGGACTTTATAGACAGAATTACTGCGGATGTAGGTTTAGTATAAGATAATATTTGTAGTTAACATAATGTAAAATTTAAGAATATAAAAAACCAACTACAATAAAAATGCAATTGGTTTTTTAACCGAAATAGAAATTAAACATATACATCCAACACATTCCCTATACTATTGTTTCGCTCTTTCGATATAATATTAGCTATTTTATCGCTTAATTGAGCAGAATTATAAACATTTAACCCCGCGCTACGCATATGCCTAGTCAAAGGAAACATTTTAGATGAATAAATAGAGTTCACTTCCATGTTTAACCCTCCTGTAATTTATTCACTTTAATTATTATCGGAATTTTTATATTTAAAAATTAATTTCAAATTAAAATTTTTATACGAAAAATAAAATAATTAAGCCTATAAAAATATTATAGACTTAATTACCATGAAAGAAATTTAATAAATTTAACAACTTATTGCTTTTTTATGCCGTAACGCTTATTGAATTTATCGACTCTGCCAGCGGCGTCAAGGATTTTTTGTTTTCCCGTAAAGAAAGGATGACAATTATGACAAATGTCGACATGCAATGTTTTTTGAACGGAACGAATCTTAAAATTAGCTCCGCAAGCGCAATTGACATCCGTTTCATAATATTGTGGATGTATATCTTTTTTCATTTTATATTCTCCAAAATCAATAATAAACAAATTAATTGGAATAATTATACAATAAATTAAATTTTATTGCAAGTAGCATAAATTAAAGCTATTTTAATTATATATATTGAATAAATTTAATAAAATAGTCCTAATAATTATATTTGTAATATGAAAGTTTATTTATTATTTTTAAGTTAAATTAAGTTAAGTAAGAAAGTAAAAAATCAATATCTTCTTTACTCAAATAAATTTTAGGAACGATTATTGCCGAAGTATCGTCCGTGTAAATAAAAATCGACTTTTCGCTAAAATCTATCTTTTTTATATATGGCTTATTAAAAATCATTTCGCCTCTGTCTTCTTTGAAAATTAATTTGTCTTCGTATATTGTCAAAATTTTATTGCCAAATACTCCGTCAAGTTTGCCCGCTTTCGCGTATTGACAAATTTTCTTTATTATCTTTTTCTCCAATCGATTTTTATAAGTTTTTATTTGAATTATTGAAAAAAGTAAAGATAATAAAATTGCGGGAATGATTATTAAATAATTTTCGCCTTTGAAAAACGAAATCATAAAAGCGATTAACAATATATAAATAACCGCTAAAATTACGATAGTTTTTTTAGTCGAAGATTTTATTTGAGAATTGATTTTTAAGTAATGAAGTTGAAAATCTATAAAATCTTTTAATTCCAATTTATATTTAAATTCTTTCATAATTATTAAAATTATTAAATATCTATTCCTAAAAAATTTTTAACCAAAATTCCTATAAAGAAACTTATTCCCGCAACCGTTAAACTTATGCTAACCATTTCAAAAAATCTGTTTCCAAAAGGCAGAGATTTTGCAACCGAAACATAATAAGTAAAAATAAATATTATAAAAATCACGATAAAAATCATAGTAATCAAAGCGTAAACGCATTTATCGTCTGGGAAAATCAAATAAGGCATTATTAAAAAACTAACCGTTATCAAATAAATCATTCCCGTATATAGAGAAGATTTGAAAGCGTTTTTCTCTCCGTCCGATTTTGCCGAAAGATACTCGGAAGAAGCCATCGATAGAGTCGCCGATATTCCCGTGATTATTCCCGATAGAGCGACAAGTTTATTATTTTGCAACGCGAAACTTAATCCCGCCAAAGTCCCGCTTATTTCAACGAGCGCATCGCTTAAACCCAAAACCATAGAGCCTATATATTTTAATCTATCCTCGTCAAGTATCGAGATTAATTTATTTTCATGTTCGTCTTCTTCAAAAGCGATTTTTTTAGCGTCTGGAATTTCCTCTTCTATTTTTGAGTAAATATATTCGGCGCTTTTTTCTCCGCCTTCCATTATTTTAATTACAAAAGTATAGCCGAATATGACGCTTAAAATAAAGAATTTGAATACTTTTAATTTTTGAGGTTTCAATTTTTTATTCGTATATTTTTCCAAAATTTTTGAATGAATTAATTCCTCTTTCGCTATATCAGTTAAGACTTTTTTGTCGTCTTCTTTTTTGACGAACTTTACCAAATTCAAATAAACATGATATTCGTTCACTTCGTTTTGCTGCATATCGAGTAAAAATTTCAAAGTTTTTTCGGAGATTTCCATAATTATTACCAACCGATTTTAAATTATCGAATAATATTATAATGAAAATATTTTAATTGCAAAACAGTTTGAATTATTTTAATTCCAATTTTTATTAATCACTTCTTCGTAAGTTGGAATCGAATCTATCGCGCCTTTTCTTGTGACGGTTATATTTGAAACTTTGATTGCAAATTCTATCGCTTCTTCGATTGTTTTATTTTCCGACAACATTCTAACTACTCCGCCTAAAAAACTGTCTCCCGCCGCCGTGGTGTCGACAACTTTCACATCGTAAGCGTCAAAATGTTTTCTGCTAATTTTATTATTTTCTTTCGTTATCAATTCGCAACCGTTTTTACCCAAAGTTAAAATAATATTTTTGACACCGCATTCAAATACATAATCTATTCCGCCGATTATATCTATTTCCGTTTCGTTTGGAATAAGAATATCAACGCAACTTAAAAATTCTTTGTCTAATTTCACCGCTGGAGAAGGATTCAAAATTACGGTTTTATTTAATTTTTTAGAAACACTCGCCGCATATTTTGCAATCTCCAAAGGAATTTCTAATTGCATTACTATAATATCGAATTTGTTTATCAATTCTTCTTTAATGTCTTCTTTAGTAATTAAAGCGTTCGCTCCTTGAGAGACTATTATATTGTTAGCTCCGCTTTCCGTTACCGTAATAAAAGCTATTCCCGTAGAAACATTTTTTTTGATTATTAGATTGTCTATGTTGACTTTATTCGAAGATAGAGAATCGGATAAATCTTTTCCAAAATTATCGTTTCCTATAGCTCCGAGTATGGAGATGTCTCCGCCTAATTTCGCTATAGCCGCCGATTGATTAGCTCCCTTTCCTCCGTTTCCCGTATAAAAATCTTTTCCGAGTATTGTCTCCCCTTCTTTAGGAAACCTTGGAGAGACGACTACCAAATCTTTATTTACGCTTCCTATTACTAAAACTTTCTTCATAATATTTAATATCTCTAATGTTTTTATAATATTTATGAAGTAATAATTAAATATAAATAAAAAATTATTACTTCATAAACAATAATTCTACTTTAATTAAGTTTATTATTCTTTTATTAAAGTAATTTCTACGGGAATCGTTTTTTCAACCGTTTCGCCGTTTATTATTTTTAAAGCCGTTTCAATCGCTATCGCTCCCATTAATTCTGGTTGTTGGGCGACTGTAGCTTTCATAGTTCCCGTTTGAACGGCATAGATTGCGTCATCGGTAGCGTCAAATCCTATGATAACTATATCTTTACCTAAAGATTCAACCGCCTCTAAAGCGCCTAATGCCATTTCATCATTGTGAGCAAATACTCCTTTAATATCTGGATTAGCTTGAAGTATATTTTCCATTACCGTTAAACCTTCCGCTCTGTTAAAATTGGCAGTTTGACTTGCAACTATATTTAATCTTCCGTCCGCCGATTGATGAAAACCTTTTCCTCTATCAATAGTGGCAGTCGCTCCAGGAATTCCTATAAGTTCGGCAACTTTTGAATTTTCGCCTATAAGCTCAATTAAATATTCTCCCGCCAATCTAGCGCCAGCGACATTATCTGAAGATATAGCCGCTGTAACTTCAACTCCGTTTACGCCTCTATCTACGCTTATAACGGGAATATTTGCGTTTATAGCGTCTAAAACTGCTGGGGCTACCGCATCTGAATCTACGGGATTAACTATTATAACTTGAACATTTTTAGAAATTAAATCCTCAATATCGCTCGTTTGTTTTGCCGTGTCATCGGATGCATTAACCACGCTTAAATTAATATTAAGCTCTTTTGCTTTTTGTCTCGCTCCATCAGAAAGACTTACAAAAAACGGATTATTTAAAGTCGATACGGATAATCCAACCGTTGCCCTATTACCTTGACTTTCCCCAGATTTACAAGATAAAATAAGAATCGATAATAATGTAATAATTATAATTTTCTTCATTTTTATTCTCCTTTTGTTGAATTTTTTATATTATTTTATATTATCTTTTTATCTATTTCTATCGGATATTACGGCTAAAAATATTACCAAAGCTTTAACGACATCTTGATAATAAGAAGACACGCCTATAATATTTAAACCATTATTCAATACCGCTATAATAAGTATTCCTATTAAAGTTCCCGTGATTTTTCCTCTTCCGCCCGTCATACTCGTTCCGCCTAAAGCTACAGCTGCAATAGCGTCAAGTTCGTATCCGCTTCCAAGCGTAGGTTGAGCCGAACCGAGCCTTGAAACCAATATTAAACCAGACAACGAAGCCATAAATCCAGAAACCGCATAAACTATCAATTTTATATTATTAGTGTTTATTCCCGCCAATTCCGCCGCTTTTGAATTGCTTCCCGTTGCGTATATTTGTCTGCCTAATACCGTCTTTTTTAGGACAAATAAAAATATAGCGAAAAATATAATCAATATCCAAACGGGTATTGGAATTCCAATCAAAGAACCTTTTCCTATTTGATTTAAAAGAAAATTATCGCCCAATCTTGAAATAGGTCTTCCTCCGCTTAAAATCATAGTCAATCCTCTATAACCCGTCATAGTTATTAAGGTTGCAATAAAAGGTTGTAATCTTGATTTTGTAACCATTAACCCGCTTATAGTTCCCAATATAATTCCAAATATTAACGCTATTAACATAGACAACGGAGCGGGTAATCCGATTTTTATAGTATGAGCGCAAATTATACTCGTTAAAGCGAGAACAGAACCTACGGATAAATCTATACCGCCCGTAAGAATTATGCATGTCATACCGAAAGCTATTAAACCGTTAATTGCCGATTGACGAAGCAAAGATAAGAAATTATTAACCGTTCTAAAATCGGGACTAATTATACTAATAACTACTACTAAAAAAATTAAAGCTATAAAAGAGCCGTAATCTTGCAAATATTGTATTATATTTTTGTTTTTCACAATACTCCTCCAGTGGCAAGCACCATAATATTTTCTTCTGTGGCATCGTTTCTATTTAAAAATCCAGCGACTTTACCTTCATGTATAACCATAACTCTATCGCTCATTCCTATTATTTCGGGCAATTCGGATGAAACCATAAGTATCGCAATGCCTTTTGAAGCCAAATCGTTCATCATAGAATATATTTCTTTTTTGGAGGCTATATCGACTCCTCTTGTCGGTTCGTCCAATATAAGTATTTTAGGATTGCTAATTATCCATTTCGCAAATATAACTTTTTGCTGATTTCCGCCGCTTAAGTTATTGCATATATGGTTGACTCCGCTGCATTTAACATTAAAATCTCTAACCGCAAAAGAACTTATAAAATTTTCCTTGCTTTTATTTATTAAAAATTTATTATTAACTATTCTACTAAAATTATTTAAAGACACATTATTTTTTATATTCTCGTTTAACATTAATCCCTCGACTTTTCTGTCTTCGGTAATAAATCCTATTCCGTTTTTTATAGCCTGCTTGGGATTTTTTATATATACTTTTTTACCTTCTATTTCCACATTTCCAGAATCTATTGGCAATACTCCAAAAATGCTTTTCATAATCTCGGTTCTTCCCGCTCCCATAAGTCCGTAAACTCCTAAAATTTCGCCGTAATGCAAATCAAACGAAACATTATTAAAAAATTTATTATACGATATAGATTTTACTTCCAATGCAACCCCAAGTTTTTTGTTATCGGTTCTAGGAAATCTATCTCCAATATCTCTGCCTATCATCATATTAATAATTTCGTTCATAGAAGTGTCTTTAATATTTTTAATTCCGATATATTCTCCGTCTCTCATTACGGTAATTCTATCGCATAATTCAAAAATTTCTTCCATTCTATGCGAAATGTATATTATAGAAACTCCTTTTTGTTTTAAGGATTTAATTATTTTAAATAAATGTTCCGTTTCGTTATTGGTTAATGCGGCTGTAGGTTCGTCCATAATTATAACTTTTATATCGGATATTAAAGCTTTCGCTATTTCCACCATTTGCCTTTGCCCAACGGATAAATCGGATAGTTTTTGATTCACATTTAAATTTATTCCCAAATTATTTAAAGTTTCTTTAACTTTTTCTTGCATGGCTTTTTTATCTAAAATTCCAAATTTATTATATATCTCTTTTCCAAGAAATATATTTTCTTCAACTGTCATATCCAACAAACTATTTAATTCCTGATATATAAAAACTATGCCGTATTCTTCCGCTTCTTTAGGATGATTAAAAGAGATATTTTTATCGTCTATAAATATTTCTCCAGAATCTTTTGAATATACTCCCGTTAATACTTTCATTAAAGTCGATTTGCCCGCTCCGTTTTCTCCCATAAGCGCATGTATTTCTCCATTGTCCAATGAAAAGTTGGCGTTATTTAGGACGGTTATATCGCCAAAAGATTTTATAATATTTTTCATTTCTATTTTCATAATTAATCCATATTAAAATATGCAAGCCGATTGCAATATTATATTAGCGTAAGGAGTTGCCTCTCCCGTTCTAATAATGGCTTTACAATCTAAAGTTTTTTGTTTAAAATTATTGTGGCTTACATACTCTATTGATATATTTTCAAACATACTTAAAATTTTATTATAAACTTCTTTATTGTTATTCTTTATTTCTTCGGCAAGTATTATACGCTCAATTTTCATATCTTTAGTTATTTCGGATAATACATCCATAAAAGACGGCGAGCCTAATTTTAAAGATAAATCTATAGCCTTTATATCGTTAGGACATGGCAAACCCAAATCGGATATGCATATCAAATCGGTATGACGCATATAAGACAATATTTTAGAAATCTCGCTATTTATAATTCCATTTCTTTTCATTAATTCTTAAATCCAAATTTCAAATAATTTATATTATACAATATATTAAATTATTTTAAATTTGTCAAATTTTTTCTGCAATTTTTTTTGAAAATTTTAATAAAATTTCTTAAACTTTATAAAATTATGATAATATATAGTCATAAATTTATAGTTGTAGCAATTTTTAAGATAAAAACTAAAAAATTTATAAATTGTTTTGGTTAAATTTGAATTAAAATTTTAAAAAAATTGTTTGTAATATTTGGAGATAATACGGTAAAATAAAAATTTAAATTAA
>NZ_SJDU01000627.1 GCF_005518285.1 Brachyspira catarrhinii
AAGATCTTCTTTTTTCAAAACGTCCGCTATTTCTTTAACTCTATCAATTTGATTTTTATCGTTCAAAACATTCACAACCGCGACTTGTAAAGGCGACAACCATAAAGGAAATTTTCCGTTATAATGCTCGGTTAATATTCCAATAAATCTTTCCATCGAACCCAAAATCGCTCTATGAAGCATAACGGGAGTATGTTTTCTGCCGTCTTTTCCTTCGTAGCTTATTTCAAAACGCATTGGAAGAGAAAAATCTACTTGCAAAGTTCCGCATTGCCAATTTCTATCCAAAACATCTTTAATATTAAAATCAATTTTTGGTCCGTAAAAAGCTCCGTCTCCTTCGTTGATTTTATAAGCTATTTTTAATTTATCCAAAGCGTTAATCAAAGAATTTGTGGCAAGTTCCCAAGCCTCGTCAGTTCCTATTGATTTTTTAGGGCGAGTAGAAACGAATATTTCAAAATTCTTAAATCCAAAATCTTTATAAACCGACAAATAGTAATCTATCGTATTTATAATTTCGTCCGCAAGTTGTTCTTCCGTGCAAAATATATGAGCGTCATCTTGAGTGAAAGCTCTCACTCTAAAAAGTCCATGCAAAGCTCCAGAAAGTTCATGCCTGTGAACGAATCCCAACTCGGCTACTCTTAAAGGCAAATCTCTATAGCTATGAATATTGGAATTATAAACTATTAACCCACCTGGGCAATTCATCGGCTTGATTGCAAATTTAGTTTCGTCAATTTCGGTAAAATACATATTTTCCTTATAATTATCCCAATGTCCGCTTCTATGCCATAAATCCTCGTTTAGAATCGCGGGAGTTTTTATTTCGACATATCCTCGTTTTTCATTTTCTTTTCTTATATACGATTCCACTTCTT
>NZ_SJDU01000628.1 GCF_005518285.1 Brachyspira catarrhinii
TATATTTTTTCAAATGCAAATATTGACTTATAATCGATTTGTCAAAATATTTTTCGATTGTCTTTATATATTCTTCGTTGTTATTTTTTATTTTTTCAAACAGATAATTATATTGATTAAAATAAAGTTTAGAAAATAAAAATCCGTAAGCGATATTCGATTTTATTTTTAATAAAAAATTATAAAATTCATCGAGCGCAATTTTTACGCTTTTGCATAAATAGTCGTATTTATCAATATCAATTTCATTCGTATTTTTATTACTCAAACCAATATCGGCATAATAAATATACAAAGGTTTCTGAATCACTTTATAAGATTTACTAAAATAAAAAGCGATTAAACATTGAAGCATATCTTCCGCATTCATAATTTTTGTATCGGGAATATATTCTATAAGTTTGTCGATTATTCTTCGATGAAAAACTTTATTCCACATATTATGAGATATTCTCTGATTAATAACTTCGCAAAGCAGAAATTCCGAATCAATCTTAAATCTATTTGTCGATAACGCCCACTGAATAAATTTGGTTTTGTCGTTTGAAATTACTTTAGTTCCGAAACTTACAATATCGCAATCTTCATTTTTTATAACATTAAATATTTCTTCGCAGGCGTTAATTTCAATTTCATCATCGCTGTCGACATACATTATATATTTTCCCGTAGAATTAATATTTCCCGTTTTTCGCGCTTGGAGTAAACTTTTATTTTCGCTATGTTCGATATATTTTATTCTGTTATCTTTTTTCAAATATTCTTCGACTATTTCCCTACAATTTCCTTGCGATGCGTCATTAACGATTATAATTTCAATGTTCTTAAAAGTTTGATTAACAACGCTATCCAAACATCTTTGACAAATATTTCTCCG
>NZ_SJDU01000629.1 GCF_005518285.1 Brachyspira catarrhinii
CCTCGTTATAATAACGGGGCTTTATTTTGCTAAATATTTTAAATATAAATAAATTTTCTACTTTATTTAATTATATATCCTAAAATCCATCTCTGGAAATATATCGTCTCGCCATTCCAATTTGCTTAACCATTCTTCGTTTAAATCTCTGTTTTTAATGGCGTAATACAAATCGGTAAATCTTTTCAAATATAATTTTGTCGTATTAACGGCGTATTCAACCATAGTTCCCGTATGCATTATAAAAGCCCAGTCGCTGCTTTGAGCGAGCAAAAGTTCTCTCGCCGCCTGATTCAAGGCTCTCTCGTAAAGTCCCGTTTCGTTATAATAATCGTGGGCAAGTTCAATCATTCTTTCCGCCGCTTTATGCAAATGTCTGTATATCCATCCGTTAGTTCCGTTGAGCCAAACTTCGCCGTATCCGTTCGCTCCCCAACTCGACATCGAAGGCATAGAAATTTGATTTACGGGATGCCTTTCCAAATATTCTTTAGGTGTTATCGTTTCAATCGTGCTTTGGTCGAAATGAATTTTCCTCATTAAGAATTCTATAAACATAGGTCCTTCATACCACCAATGCCCAAACAGTTCCGCATCGTAAGGAGAGACTACTATCGGAGGTCTGTCCATAACGGAAGCCAAATATTCAATCTGTTTTTCTCTATTAAACATGAAATTGCCCGAATGTTCTCCCGCCGCATCCATAGCCGCTTCGGGATTATAAGGCTCTTTCGGACAATCTTTCCCCGTAATTCTATAATATTTTATTCCCGTATTTTTTCTTAAACCGTTGCTTTGAATAAAATCTTTAATATATTCAAATGGCAAATCGTATCCTATATCTCTATAAAATTCTCTATATCTGAAATCTCCGGGA
>NZ_SJDU01000630.1 GCF_005518285.1 Brachyspira catarrhinii
TTAGTTTTCTTATTAGAAGTTATAATATTACCGTTATTTTCTATAAAGTTTAATAAATGTTTTTCAGATAGTAAATCGTATATAGGTTCTCCATTTATTTTTAATGGTTCTTTATTAGAAACCCATCTTGATGATAAGATAAAACCATCATAAGCAAATACAACTTTAACATTTAAACATTTAGCATATTCTTCTGCCTGCTCTAATGCTTTCTCTATATCCACCCCAATTCTTTTAGTTTCGATAATTGCTAATGGTATATCTGTATTGCTTTTATAAAGTACATAATCAGGAAATCTGCCATTAGGATACAAAAGTTTTATTTTTTCTTTTTGTTCGTTTGTTTTTACTCGTTCGGTAAATACATTGCAATATTTATCAAATTCATTAGTAATCCATCCTAAATTATTTAGAATAATATCTAATTTTTTTCTTGTAGCACTCTCTAAAGGTACTGTATTAATTTTTATCATAATAAACTCTTGATTTTTTAATACATTTATCTCATATAAAGATACATTAGTAGCTATACTATCATCTAAATATGATGTTTCTCTAATTTAATCAATTAAAAATATATTTTACATTGCCTTTCCTTTTTGGATGATATAAATATATAGTATAGTCTTTTTTTGTCAACAATTTTTCTATAATATTTATCGTATTTTTGAGTTATAAATCTTTATATTTTTTATATATAATATGTACACTTATAATCAATATATAGATGATGTTATTAATAAAAAATTACCAGTATGTCAAGCTGCTTTTTTATCTGTGAAAAGGCATTTGGACGATATAGAAAAATCAAAAAATAATGATTATCCTTTTTATTTTGATGATAACGAAGCTAAACGTCCTATTACTTTTATTCAAT
>NZ_SJDU01000631.1 GCF_005518285.1 Brachyspira catarrhinii
TCCATTCCTATAATTTCATTTATTTGATTTTTAGCCTTGCTTTCCACATCTTCGAATATTCTCGCGACATCCGCTTCGCTTAAAGGAGTCGGAATTATCTGCCCTTCTTCTTTCGTAGTGGCATGGCTTCCTATAAAACCAGCGACTCCTGGAGTTCTCCTAACCATAGAATGCGAAGAGTCGTTCATTATCATTTTTACCAAAACATAACCTGGAAAAGAAAATTCTTCTTTATTTACTTTCTTACCGTTTTTCGTAGTAGAAACCGTTTGGGAAGGTATATATATATCGACAATTAAATCGTCCATTCCGTTTTCTTTTACTCTTTTATCGATTCTTTCTCTAACCTTATTTTCGTATCCATGTTGAGTTTGGACTATATACCATTTATAATCTTTTTCTTCTTGTTTATATTCTTGCATATCGGTCATACTTAATCACCTGTTATATCTGTTTTTTCTAACATATCGAATGGCAAAATAAATAACAAATAAAGCCACAAATACCGCTATTAAAACCAAAGCAATAGCAGAAGACATTATAGCCGATATAATCGAACCGTCAAGTAATGTTCTCGTTATAAAAGTCACCGCGTAATCGGCGGCGCCCAAAAAAGCCGAAGTTATAATAAGCAATATAATAACGATAACCGTTTGATTTATAACCTCTTGACGAGTGGGCCATACGCTTCTTTCAAAAAGCTCTTTCTTTATCTCATCCAAAGAATTAAATAATTTATTTTTTTTCTTTTCTGCCATAAAATTACCCTAAATTAAAATTATAAAAAACTAAAAAAATCAATAATCAGGTCAGACAGGAGTCGAACCTGCAACACCCAGTTTTGGAGACTGGTGGTTTTGGAGACTGGTG
>NZ_SJDU01000632.1 GCF_005518285.1 Brachyspira catarrhinii
AAATGCATTTCCGCGGCTCCGTTAAATCAGCTTGATAAACTTCCTTGGAAAGATTTGGGCGTAGAATATGTTATAGAGTCAACGGGACTTTATACGGAAAAAGAAAAGGCTCAAGGACATATTACCGCTGGCGCAAAAAAAGTTATCATAAGCGCTCCAGGTAAAGGCGATTTAAGAACTTTCGTTTACGGAGTCAATCATGAAGAATATAATCCCGCCGAGCATCATGTGGTTTCAAACGCGAGCTGCACAACCAACTGTTTGGCTCCGCTTGTGCATGTTATTCTTAAAGAAGGCATCGGCATAGAAACGGGATTAATGACGACAATTCACTCTTATACGGCGACTCAAAAAACGGTTGACGGACCTTCAAAGAAAGATTGGAGAGGAGGAAGAGCTGCGGCTTGCAACACCATTCCTTCGACTACGGGAGCTGCGAAAGCGGTTGGAGAAGTTTTGCCATCTACGAAAGGCAAATTGACGGGAATGAGTTTCAGAGTGGCTACTCCAGATGTTTCGGTTGTGGATTTGACTTTCAGAAGCGAAAAAGACACAAGTATAGAGGAAATCGACTCTTTAATGAAGAAAGCGAGCGAATCTTATTTGAAAAATATATTAGGATATTGCAATGAGGAATTGGTATCGAGCGACTTCATACATGACAATAGAAGCTCAATATACGATTCTTTGGCTACTCTTCAAAATAACCTTAAAGGAGAAAAAAGATTCTTCAAAGTAGTTTCTTGGTATGACAACGAATGGGGTTATTCGAACAGAGTTGTAGACTTACTATTATATATGTATAGTAAGAAATAATTTGAATATTAAATCTGTAAGAAATAAGAGGGCGCGTAATTAAAAATAATTAT
>NZ_SJDU01000633.1 GCF_005518285.1 Brachyspira catarrhinii
TATAATTTATAATACCATTAGTTTGTATATATTTTGATATTGTTTTTAATTCTACTTTTGTTTTATACAATATTTTATCTATTATAGGAATTTTTATATTAGCATTTTCTTTAAAAATGTTTTTAAATTTTTTGATGATATCATTCCTCTTATAATTAAAAAAAATACTTATTGTTAATTTAGATAACTTTTCAAAAAAATATAGATTTCTATTAATTTTGTTAAAAGTATTAATATATTTGTTATTTGTTAATATATTTATAGAATTTATTATATTATTGGAGCAGAAATAAAATAAGTCTGTGCATTGATAAGAATTATCTTCTAAGACATATATTCTATCTAGTATATTTTCTAAATCATTTTGCATTTTTAATAAGGTTGTATTAGTTGGTGGCAATATATTTTTCATGGCAATTATAGCTCCATAATTTTTTTTGTTAAATCGTATTTTTGATAATTTAATTGTTTTATTATATCAAATAAGTGCATTACATATTTTTCATCAATATTAGGATGTTTTATCATTATTTTTTTTAATAATGAATTATAACAATCTAACTGTTCATCAATATTTTTAAATACTTTTTCTAAAATATTATTTTTAATATTAATTTTATTTAAATTATTATTATTCTCCAATTTTAATTTCTCTATTTCTTTATCTATTTGTTGTAATTCTTTTTTTTTGATAATAACTTCTTTTACTATATTAGCTAATTTAGGTACATTTTTTATTATATAATTTATAGTTTTTGAATCTATATCATTTTCTTTATTGTAATAAGATATTATATTAGTTTCGTTAGTTTCATTAGTTTCGTTAGTTTCATTAGTTTCGTTAGTTTCATTAGTTTCGTTAGTTTCA
>NZ_SJDU01000634.1 GCF_005518285.1 Brachyspira catarrhinii
ATTTCGGAGAAAAAAGCGAAAGTCAATATAGAAATGCTAAACCAAAGCATAAGCGAAGCGAGTATTATGATTGGCGTAAAGCAGAAGGATTTGAATAAAGCTATAAAATCTCTGTATCAAACTTTTTTTGAGAATTAAAAATTCGTTAAATTCTTTATTATGATTTGCTTTTTTCATATTTGATTTATTATAGAGTAAGTATATTTAATGGAGTTATTATTATGACTTATAAATAAATACTTTTTGTCGTGCAAGATTTAATATAATATAAAAATCCATAAGAGATTAAAACTCCTATGGATTTATAAAGTTTACCATATATGGCAATCTAATTTTATTTTTCTTTAATCAAGAGCCTAAAACTCCGCTGATTAAGAAAGCCGTAGCGAAAGAAACGATAGCGTAAAGCTCTGGGAATACGGCTACTATAATCGTATTACCGAATACATCATAACCGTTACCTATAGCTTCCACTCCGTTTGCGCAAACTTTACCTTGATAAATGGCTGAAACCAAACAAGCCAAGCCTACGGCAATTCCAGCTCCCAATATGGCGGCTCCTTGGAATATGCTAATATCGGCGGTCAAATAAGGTTGCATAATAAAGAATGCGGCAAATCCGTAAAGCCCTTGCGTTCCTGGAAGAGCGCTCAATACGAGGCAACTACCGAAAGCGTCTTTATTCTTCTTCAACGCTCCAACCGTCGTCATAGCGGAAATGGAAGTTCCTACCGCGCTTCCAACTCCAGACAAACCTACCATTAATCCCGCTCCTATATATCCCAATAAAAGCGCCGTGTTCATTGTAAAACCCATAATAAAATCTCCTTTTAGATAAAATAATAATTTTCTATTTAAATAAAT
>NZ_SJDU01000635.1 GCF_005518285.1 Brachyspira catarrhinii
CTGTTTAATATTTTTTTATTTTCGTATTGACTTATCATAAAACTTTGTTAAACTAAATATATAGAGTTAGTACGAATGGCAGAAAAATTGCCGCCCACGCCTGCCGCTTGCTTAATTATTTTAAGTACTGCGATGGAGGAACGGGGCGTCCTCCCTACTAGCTCTTATTTTTTATTCATCATTATCTCTTTCGTATTTTTTTCTTGTTGTATTTCTTATTACAAAAAAGTGAACTATTTCATAATTATCTTTTTCATTTGATAGTTCAACAGTTACTAAATCATTATGCTTGTCATCTATTCTTGTTATAAGATTATAATAATCTGGTCTTTTTGATTTTCCTTTTAATACTGCCTCTGTCTTATAAAGAGAATTGCCTAAAATTCTTATTGCTTGTTCTTCAGTTATATCTGGATGTTGTTGTTTGTTTCTATCAATTATATTCTTTTTTAATAAAATTGGTTTATCTTTGAAACCATATTCTTTTAAAAGAGATTTTGAAAAGTTAGGCAATGTATTATCTTTATTCCAATCAATTTTTTCAAGCTGTTTAATTTTGTCCTGTATTTCTTTTTCTTCTTTTTGTTTATCTTCTTCGCTTGAATCTTCGTTATTAGTTTCTTCTTTGTCTTCCTGTTTATCGTTTTCTCCGCTTCCTTTTTTGAACTGTCCATTTTCATCTCTTGGGTGTTCTTCTTCCTTAAAATCAGGCGACTGCCCGCTGTAAGCGTCAGAATCTGCTTTTATACTACTGTCATTTTTTTGTATAATCAAACATCCCCTCATCATCTTCTGCTCCTTCCATTCCTTGAGGCTGAGAGTCTAATTCCATTTCGTTTTTAAATTCGTTATTGAATTCGT
>NZ_SJDU01000636.1 GCF_005518285.1 Brachyspira catarrhinii
TATAACAGAATATAAATTAATTTGTCAAATAATAACTATAAAATAAATCATATAGTTATTTGCTCGTTGATAAAAAATATTTTTTATTATATGATTTAAATTATTAATTATTAAAATTTAAAAAATTACTCGGAGGAATTAATGTTAACATTCAAAAATATAGACGATAAAGAAATGCAAAATATAATCGACAATAAAGAAGTAAGCGACAATATAAAAAACGCGTCCGAAAATGTTTTGGCAATTTTCACGCAAGATTGGTGCGGAGATTGGAAAGGTTTGGAAAGAGAATTGAAAGCGAACGAAAAAAATTCAGAAGTCGACATTACGATTTTTATTTGTTTATATAACGAAAGCGCTTTATACGAATCGTTTATGAACTTCAAAGAAAATACTTGGAAAAACGAATTGATACCTTATTTGCGATATTATAAAAAAGGCGAATTCATAAAAGACACAAATCATTTGCCGTTTCAAAGACTTATAAAAACTTTTGAATAATGTTTAAATTTAAAATAGAGAAAGCGCAAATAGAAGATATTAAAGAAATTTCCGACTTGGTAAAAAGAATATATTTAAAATATAATTCTAAAATCGACACGGAAGAGGGAATTAATAATATTCTTATATTTATATCGGCGGAAAGTATGAGATTGAGATTTTTTATCGAAGGCGCTTTAATGTTGGTGGCAAGGGACGAAAATAAAAAAATAGTCGGAGTAATCGAATTGAGAAATTTTGAACATATCTCGCTTTTTTTCGTTGACGATAAATATTTTAAATTGGGTATAGGAAAGAAACTTTTTGAGGAAGCGAAAAATAGCGAGATATGTTCAAAATTTCTCACTTCGATTACTC
>NZ_SJDU01000064.1 GCF_005518285.1 Brachyspira catarrhinii
ATAAAAATAGTCATTGCGAACACGCTAAAGCGGGCATGTTGCCAAGTGAAGCAATACAAAATTAATAGAATTTTATTTTAAAATCAACTTTATTAATAGTAGATTACTTCAGGTGTTGCCCTCGTAATGACAGTAATAAAATGTTTGTCATTACAAAAATTCCCGTCCATTGCGAGCGTAAGCGTGGCAATCTATACAAAATAGATTACTTCGGTTATAAATAGCCTCGTTTCCATAGGGACGCAAAGCGAATGACAATACATTTCCCGTCATTGCGAAATTTATTTATAAATCGAAACAATCTACTATTAATAAAATCAAATCTTAAAATCGCTTACAGCGGGCAGTCGCCAAAAATTTTTTCATTTTCGATTTGAACGAAGTAAACTCTCTGCAAATATTTATAAAATAAGGATTAAAATTTAAATCCTTGCAATCGGAAAGTTTTTTGATAAATAATTTTGTCCAAGTAAGAAGATGCAAAGAATGAAATTTAATTTTTCTATTTTCGCCGTTTAATATATAATTGCAAAATGGCTCTTTATTTTCAAAAAATATTTTCTTCATTTCATATTTTCCTTTCTTCAGCATTTCAAATTCGGGCGCGCCGTAAACTATAGCCGAATCAAAAATTGAATCGTTTACGACTTCGCTCAAATTTCCAATCGTCTCTTTTATATTTGAAAAAAATTCTCTCGATATATCCATATCCGAAATGCTTCCTGCAACTCCGTTAGTCGCTCTGTCGGTTTTATAATACATATCTTTTAATTTATTAAGTTCGTTTTCGTTCGTGTATTTGAATAATAAATATTTTGAAAATTCGTTTAAAACTTCAATATCTTTAATATGCATTGTCAAAGCCAAATTATGAGCGAGAGATATTTTATAATTTGAAAACGGATTTAACGCACTCTCCAAATCGGAAAATATTAATATGTCGCTGTCGATATGCAAACATTCTTTTATATCGTATTCTCTCATAAAATCTCTTAAAATAATCCATCTTAACATACAAAACATTTCATAGTTTGGATTACTTTTGCCAAGGTGAATATATTTTTCTTTGAAAGTTTTTGCATCTTCGCTTGAAATTTTAGATATGTTTACAAAAGTAGAATATTTGGAATAATTTTTATTTTCTTTATCGGATATTAAAAATATTTTTGAATTTAGATTTGTTCTTTTTATTTGCCTTAAAACATAAACGACATATTTTGCAAAACCCGTATGTATTATCGCTATATTCATAATACATACCTTGAATATATTTTTAACGGAGCGTTAAATAATTTTATTTTTCTAAAAGTTATGCAAAGAAAAAAATCAACTAAATATAATTTTAGCGTTGACGGTTGACGGTTGACGGTTGACGGTTGACGGTGATGAACTTCATACCGTCATTATACATTAAATTTATTTTTTGTCAAATGTTTTTTTATAATTTTAAATGAATAGTAAATTCAATTTTTTATATTTTTTATATTTAAAATAATGTTTTTGTCATAAAAATTATTAATTATCTCTAATCAAAAATATACTTATAATCCCCACGATACTTCCCGTTATTAAAGAAATTATAAATACGGGAACTATTAAAAATTTTATATCGGGCAGATTAAATAAATATTTTGATAAAAAAGCTTGCGATAAATTGCTCGTAAGCGCGCCAGCTAAACTTATTCCAAAAAACGAAAAAGTATTTTTAAAGTTTCTCATAAGTTTCATTACAATTACAGAAACTATTCCTCCGCATAATCCTAAATAAAAAGTAGGAGTAAATATATACGCAAAAGCTACGGCGACTGAAATATTTTTTATAAGTATAAGTAAAATAAGCTCTCTTAATTTGAAAGAGTCCAAAACTATTATTACGATTATAAAAGAAAAACCGATTCTAAAATACGGAATCGGACGAGGAAACATATTTTCCAGCGCCGCTATAAAAGAAGAAAGAAATGCGAAAAATATTATATCGTATATTCTTCTTTTTCCTTTATGAAATTTAATATCTTCAAAAAAAGTCATAATTACCGCCGAATTTAAACTATTGAACTATAGAATCTATTTCAATATCGTCTTCAAAATTATTTTCAAATCTGATTATTATTCCGTTTGGCATGCATATTAAAGGAGCGTTTTTTAAAATTCCAGCTTTAACGCATAATTTATCGCGACAGGGAGATTCTAAAAATTTTACATTATTATTTTTTATCAATATTTTCGACTCGCCCAATAATCCTTCGATAATAATTTCCCTCTCGTTATTTAAATCGAATCTTAAAGATTTATTTGAAGATTCTATTATTATTTTTGAATCGTTATTATTTTCTATTAGTCTTTTAGCGTAAAAAAAAGAAAAAGCGATTATAAAAATAAAAATAATTATATCTCCAAATTTTATAAATTTTATCATTTTATTTAACTTTAATTTTTATCTGCTTTCGGTTTCAATATCGAAAAAAGAAGGCTCTATATTGAGTAATTTTGCATAAGTTGGAATATTGACTTCCACCGATATATTCGAATAGATTCCCGCGTTTGTTATATTTTTCAAATTCAAATATAAAGACAAATCGCTTTCCGAAATATTCGTAACCAAATTTTTATTGACTTCCAATACCAATTTTTGAACTATTAAAGGATTTTCCAATTTTACATTTAAACGGCTGTCCAAATTATTTATATTAATCACTATATCGTTAAACTCTATTTTTTCCGTATCTTTATTGAATAAAACATTGACATCGACAAGCGAAATATCCGACTTTATATTTTTAGGCAAATTGAGTCTAATCCTTGCGGAATAATCCAAATATTTATCGGTTAAATCCAAAGGAACTGTGTTTATTTTATTTATAGAAGAAATTAAATTTTTTGGTCCAGAAATTATAGCGTTTGACGGATTTATTATTATATTTTCTATATCCAAACCCAAAGAAGTAGTTCCGATTGTTGTCGCTTGTATCGGCACGGTTTTATAAACCAATTCGTCTAAAACTATAGGAATTCTATTCGGAGTTATAATAATATTCAAATTCTTATAATCTATATCTTCCGAAAGATTTACTCTATACATATTGCTTCCAAGTTGAGCGTTAGTCAAATCTATATAAGTCGAAAATTCCATCGGGTATTCATGCTTGCTGTCTCTAAATCCTCGAACCGTTATCGTAATATTTTCCTGAATATTATTCGCAATTAAAAGTTTTGACGGAATATTTATTATATCCAATTTCGCTATATAATCTTTGGAAAATTCCTGCTGATAGCGGACATATAAAAATAATATAAAAGCCATAAGCAAACATAAAAGTTTTATTTGAAATCTTTTCGTTATTAGATTATAAATTTTTCTATAGCTTTTTATAGATTTCAATTCGGTTCTTTTATTTTTGATTTTTTCTTTTATTTTTTCTCTTTCGCTTTGTATCTTATTTCTAATCATTTTATTTCCAAAAGTTCTCCAAGTCTCGCGTATAATTCGTCTCTATTTAAATCGTATTCCAATATTCCGTTATGAACCAACGAAATGCTTTGCGTTTCTTCCGACACAACCAAAATAACCGCGTCAGTTTGTTCGGAAATTCCAAGCGCCGCTCTATGCCTCGTTCCTAATCTTCTGTTTTTTATTTTCGGCTCCATTTCTGTTAAAGGCAAATACGCGCTTGCAGCAGCAATTCTATTTTCCATTATTATAGCCGCTCCGTCATGAATCGGATTGTTCTTAAAAAATATCGCCTCTACAAGTTCTATAGATATATCGGCGTTTAGTTTTACCGCTCTGTCGATTAAAGAGTGAAGAGAAATATTTTTTTGAAACACTATTAAAGCTCCATGTCCTTTATATGATAAATTAAACGCGGCGCTTAATATTTTTTGAATATTATTTTCGTCATAACCGAACGATTTTTTGAAAAACGCTCTTCCTCCCAATATTCTTAAACCATGCCTTATTTCCGCTTGAAACAAAACGACAATCGCGATAAGTCCCACTTGAAAAAATTTATCGAATATCCAAGACAATGTCGTAAGCCCGAATACTCTCGCCATAAAAGTAATGAAAAATAATATTATAAATCCCGCGACAACGCTGTAAGCTCTCGTATTGTAAACGAATATATAAACAAGATAAAATAATATCGCGACTAAAATTATATCGATACCGTAAAAAATATATTTCCAAGCGGAATTAGATATATAATTATTTATATTGTAAAGCATGAGATTATTATATCATATATTATGTTTATTTGCAAATATTTATAATTATAGTAATTATTTTATCGGAAAAAACGAAAAATTTTGCATTTTTTTATAAAAAAATCATATTTTTTTAACAAAAGCACTTGATTTTTTTTTTTTCTTATATAATATCAAGTAAAATTTAAAAAACAAGGAGAGAATAATATGTTATTAAAGAAAATCATATTATCTACAACTGTAGCGATAGCTTTAATTATTGCTATTCCTACAAAAGCGCAAGCGGCCTTCTCGGATGGAGACGCGGTTGGAGCAATGCTCATGGGCGGTTATCCCGCTGGAGGAGCTATAGGAGTGACTGGACAATCAAGTAAAGTTCCAGTAATGTTTGGAGGAACGGTTCGATTTGGCGGAGGCTGGTTCGGAATAGGTTTTACCGCAGATTGGTGGGGCTTCAAACATAATTTTGGACCCGTTGGAGATTCTGACGCTTGGGTATATCTGGGACCTGGCGGAGCTTTTACGGTTGACTTCGGTAGCGGATATTGGTTTTTAACCGCTGGTTTGAGGATGCCCGTAGGTTTCTCGTTTATCGTTAAACAAAACTGGGAAATATTTATAGAAATTGCTCCGACTGTAAATGTTATAGCTGCGGGAAATAGCGGATTTTATGTCTTTGGCGCTCGTATCGGTGAAGGCGGAGGATTCTATTTGCCTGGCTTCTTCGGGTTTGGAGGAGAATTCGGATTTAGATATTGGTTCTAATTCATTGTTTTTCTCTTATATTTTAATATATAGTCTCGCTTTACGGCGGGGCTTTATTATTTTTTAATATTATATTTATACTTTACTTTTTTTAATAATTTTTTTATAATTTTTATAATTAAAGAAAATTTTGAATATAAATTCTTTTAAGGTTTTAAAATTGAAAAAAATAATTCTTTTTACTTTTATTATTATAATTTCTTTATCTTCATATAATAAACTTTTTGCAAATTATCCTTCTGGAAGCGCGGCGGGTTTTTTTATTCGTTTTAGTTTTCCGAGTCAGACATCGTTGGGCATCACGGGAAAATTCGAAGGAATTCCTTTTATGTTCGGCGGAATATTCAATATTGGGATATCTTCGAGCGGATGGAGTTGGTTTGGATTAAGCGCAAGCGCCGATTGGTGGGGATTTACCACAAAATTGGGCGACTTGGGAAAATCGGATGTCAGGCTATATTTGGGACCGGGATTAGAAGCTATAACGGGATTCGGAAACAAATATTGGAATATAGAAGCGGCTTTCAGAATGCCCGTTGGAGTTTCGTTTATAGTCGACAGAGATTGGGAAATTTTTCTTCAAATTACTCCTGGTTTAAGTATCATTTCAATAGGAAGCAGAGGATTTGGAACTTTCGGCTGGTATCCAAGTTATACGGGCTGGACATTCGCGTCTTTCTTTAGATTTTCGGGCGACTTCGGATTTAGATATTGGTTTTAATTATTTTATTTTTTATAAATATAGTTTATTAGAAATTATATAGTCGTAAACTTTATCGTTTAGAAAATATCTGAAAGCTTTATTTTTTTTTATTCTCTCTCTTATTAAAGTGGAAGAAATGTCGATTCTTGGAGCGATTATGATTTTTATATTATATTTTTCTATATTCTCCTTATCTAAATTATCGTTTTCTTCTCTATTAACCGCTACAATATTTGCAAGTTCGGATATTTTTTCTGGCTCTTTCCATTTGTGAAAATCTTTTATTAAATCCGCTCCTATAATCAAGGCGATTTTTCCGTCAACATTATAATTCTCGTATAAATAATTCAAAGTTTTTATAGAATAAGAAATTCCTTCGCTTTTTAATTCGTAATCGTCAAATGAAAATCTTTTATCGTCTTCTATAGAAAGTTTAAGCATATTGAGTCTGTCTTCGTTTGAAACTTCTCCGCTTATATTTTTATGAGGAGGAATTTTGCTCGGAATAAACAAAACTTTATCGTAATTCAATTCCTTAAGAACCGTGTCGGCTAAAATCAAATGTCCCAAATGAGGAGGGTCGAATGTTCCGCCAAGAATAGCAATTTTCATTAAAAAAAACCCGCTAATTTTTATTTGTAATTTATAAAAGATAAAAACTATATTTACATTTCCATAATTTTTTGATAAAGCTCGTCAAATATTTTTATATTCTTTTTATTTTCGGATATATTGGATAAACATTTTTCCAAATCGTCATATTTTATAGAAAGGAATTCGTCAAAAAATCTTTCGCCTCTTCTTATATTCGTTTCTTCGGGGATATAATTATTTCCTTTCATTTTCTTATTGGTAAAATAAAATAATATCGGAATAACGGTTTCTTTGTAATTCTTGTTTTTTAGTTCGGTCGCTATTGCGGCGTAAGTCGTTAGAAATTTTTTGTTTATATTTACAAATTTTCCAGTGTCATGGTCATCGTTATATTTTACTTCAAAATAATATATATTTTTATTATTATAAAAAATTAAATCCGTATCGCATTTAACTTCAATAAAATTATTTCCTTTATCGTTTAATATTTCATTTTGTAATAAACGAAATTCTTTTTTCAAATCGGCGGTATGTTCGTATTGACATTTTGCAATATAATCGTCTATTCTTTTTATATTTGAATCCGACAGATAAAATTTATTATTCTTTTTTCCGTTATATTCTTCTAAAATTTTAAATTTATTTTCGTTTGATATTATTAAAGTCATAAGTTCTTCAATAAAATTTCCAAATTGAATATTCATGCTTTGCAATAATCCTCCAAATACTCTATAGTTTTTAGGTATAAAATGCATTTTCTTATCATGCTTTTCTTTTAGATTTTTTATCTTTTTATTGGAAATTGAATTTTCAATTATATTTCTAACCGCTTTAATTATAATATTTTCCAAATCGTTTTTCATTATGATAAATCCTTGTATATGTATCTTAATTTATTTATTGGTATAAATTCATTGTCATAATATGCGTAAAAATAATCCCAACCGTTATTATTATTCAATCCTAATAATTTGGCGCTCATTTTATGTATTGATAAAGTTCCGTATTTATTAAAAACATTTCCGTCCGCTTTTACTTTGCAAACCTCTTCACCTTTGGAAGTATATAAAGATTGCTCTTCGGTTAAAAGTCCTCGCTCTAATAATTTTTTCATAGGAACTTTAGGAGGTTTTGCTTCCAAAGATAATTCTGTTATTTCGTTTATTTCGGGATTTATTTCTTTTAATCTCTTTTCGGCATAATAAATATATTTTTCCTCTCTTTCTATTCCAATATAATTTCTGCCTATCCTTTTTGCAACCGCTCCCGTAGTTCCTGTGCCAAAAAACGGGTCGAGAACCAAATCGTTAGGTTTAGAAGAAGATAAAATTATTTTGTAAAGCAATTCTTCGGGTTTTTGAGTGGAATGAACTTTGACTCCGCTATCGTCTTTTAATCTTTCGTTGCCTATGCATAATCCTATATTCCAAACGCTTTTTTCTTGTTTATCGTTATTCAAATATTTCATCGTTTTATAATTAAAAGTAAATTTAGTTTTTTTATTTTTACCGCACCAAAGCAAAGTTTCATGAGCGTTGCAAAATCTTGTCCCGCCAAAATTTGGAACGGGATTCGTTTTATGCCAAATAATATCATTTAATATCCAAAATCCCAAATCTTGCATTATTTTTCCGATTCTAAAAATATTTTGAAAAGAACCTATAACCCAAATACTGCCCGTGATTTTTAATATTCTTTGACATTCTTTAAGCCAACCGATACAAAAATTATCATATTCTTCAAAACCGCTGAATTTATCCCATGTATCCTCGACTCCATTAAATTTAGTTCCGTTCGTCCTTAAAAGCTCGCCTTCCGTTTGCATATAATATGGAGGGTCGGCAAATATAAGGTCTATACTCTCAGAAGGAATATTTTTTAATATCTCTAAAGAATCGCCTTTAATTATTTTATTTTTAATATCGTTTACAATATACATAATAGCCTAATCAAATTAAATAATTTTAAAATTAGTATAAATAAAAATTAAGAAAAATTCAATAAACAAAAGATTGCCCGCAGAATTGTAAGATAACAAATTTTACAAAATTTATTTATTTTTTATTCATAAAATTACTAAACAAATAAAAAATCTGACAAATCGCCAAAGTAATAATAGAATATTCGATATAAAAAATTGCAAGATTAAAATTAACAAAATCTTTCGGAATCATAAACATCGACTTCCAAAGTTGGCTTTTAATAAATAAAAATATTCCCAAAGCAATGAATATAAAAAACAAAAAATTATATAAATAAAGCGCGTATTTTTTATTCGTTTCTTTTATAACGCGAGCAAGTTTTTTAAATGACGAATTCGTATGAAGTCCCAAATGCAAAGCCATAAAAATAAATCCCCAAGCGGTAGACGAAACATGCAAATCTCTTGCAAATTGAGTCGCAATAAAAGGCGAAAATGAAAAAATGTTTCCAGACATCATTATAGAACC
>NZ_SJDU01000637.1 GCF_005518285.1 Brachyspira catarrhinii
TTCAAAAAGTTTTAATTTCTTTTCAAATAGACTCGGATTCGATTATATAGAACAAAATAAAAAAATAGAAATTTATTTGGAATCTCCTTTCAATTACGAAGAAAACGCGAGGCTTTATATCGCTACGGATATGCCCGATGTGGCGAGCGAAACTTTCAACGATTTTACTTCAAAAGTTTTGCTTAAAATATGCGACATAACGGGCGGAAGAACTTTTATATTATTTACATCTTTTTCTTCTCTTATGAGTGTTTATCAAAGCACGGAAAAAGAATTGAAGAAAAAAAATATAAACGCGTTGGCTCAAACTTCTTCGATACATAGACATACTTTGCTCGATATGTTTAAAGCGTCTTCAAATAATGTTCTTTTTGGAGTCGATTCTTTTTGGGAAGGAGTAGATGTTTCGGGAAAGAATTTGGAAGTCGTAATAATTCCTAAACTTCCTTTTGCCGTTCCAACCGACCCGATAAGCGAAGGTAGATACAGATATATTGAAGAAAACGGAGGAAACGCTTTTATGGATTACGCATTGCCACTCGCCGTTATAAAATTCAAGCAAGGTTTCGGGCGACTCATAAGAAGCAAAGAAGACAGAGGAGTCGTATTCGTTTTAGACAGAAGACTTTACGGAAAAAACTACGGCGGGAAATTCATTCAATCTCTTCCGAAAGCGAGAGTATTAAAAGCGAATATGAAGGAAATTTTTGAAGATATGAATAAATTTTTTGGAGACTGCCCGCTGTAAGCGAATTAAACTATTGGCATATTTTTTAATTCATATTATAGACGCTGTTTTTTAGATAAGTTTTAAATAAATTTTAAGAAAATAATTTTTATTTACAAATCAATCGACATA
>NZ_SJDU01000638.1 GCF_005518285.1 Brachyspira catarrhinii
AAGGACGGTTATATAAATATTATTATTTCTATAAATCGATACAAAAGTTAAATTGGCAAACGCAACGGCTATTAAACCGTATACGCTTGCCCTAAACAACTCTTTTTTAAAGGAGAACTTTTTGTTATCATTCATTTCATTTTTAATTATCTATAAGAAGTTATTTCCTGATAAGCTCTAACCGCTCTGTCCATTACGGCTTTTGTAAAACTTAAAGACAATTCGGCTTCGGCTATCGCGTTCATAACATCCGACACATCCACTTGGTCGGGTCTTATTCCCGCTTGAACTATTATGCTGTCTCTATCTACTTGTTTTTGATTAACCGATTCAATCGCTTCGCTCAACATAGTTCCAAAATTGCTTATTAAATCTCGGCTTGTGTCTCTTCCGATTTTTTGAGCGGGTCCATAATGTCTCGGGTCGGTTGTTTTCAATACAAAATTATAATTATCTCCAATGTTTCCAATATTATTCATAAAATTACCCCAAAAAATTAATATCTTAATACCTTATTATATTCAAAGCGCTTCCAAACATAGTTTTAGCCGATTGTATCATTGTGGAGTTGGCTTCGTAAGCTCTTGACGCTTCCATCATATCAACCATTTCCGTCACGGGATTTACATTTGGCATTTCCACATATCCCGCCTTCTCTCCATATTTAATTGCGTCTGGATGCGAAGGGTCGTAAACGAATCTTGTGGCGCTTTCCATATCTTTTTCTATACTAAAAACTCTCACGCCCGTTCCGACATTCGGCTGCAACGCGTCTGGCAAGAAAGGACTTTTATATTTATTGCCATCGTCTCTCGGTTTAAAAATAACTCTGCTTCTTCTAAAAGCTCCGC
>NZ_SJDU01000639.1 GCF_005518285.1 Brachyspira catarrhinii
TATAAATGTTTAGTAAAGAAAAGTATGAAATCAAAGGCAAAAAATACCGTATCTATTTTTTCTTTTTCTATATCTTTAAAAACTTTTGACGAATAATTTGGATATTTATCATATTCCGAATCGTCTATCGGATAGCTCGTATCTCTAATTTTTCCTATATATACAAAATAAAATTTTAGTCTGCATAATAATTCTTGTTCGTATATAAAATAGTTCATTCTCATAAAATTAATCCAATTTATATCGCCTTCCACACAAACGACTTTAGCGTTGGTAGATTTCAGAACTAAAAATGTGCTTCCGCCACCGCCGAATTCCAAATAATATTTAGAATTTTTAATCGTATTTAAAAATAATTCTCTTTCCAAATCTGACATTATAGGTTTTGTGGAATTTAGTTTTAAACTTTTTAATTCTAATAAATCTCGTTTTATATTTTCTGGATTATCAGAATTTTCAAAATACAATTTTTCTATATTCTCTAAATGTTCAAAATATGAATTTAATAAATTTCTCGTGGCATTTCTTAAACCTCTAAACGGTATCCACCAAACTATAGCGTCTATATCCGATTTTGTAGGCTTCTTTTTGAAAGTAATTTTAATAAACAGAATTTTTATAACTATATATTTTTCGGTTTCGGATTTTTGAAAGAGTTTAATCATGATAAATCTCCAACTATAAAATAAAATGCAGAAAATAATAGCTTATGCCAAATGCATCGTTTAAATGTCTGAAATAATTTTTTAGTTTTGCAATGAAAAAACAGCCAATTATATATTAATGGCTTGTATTGTATTGTATTGTATTGTATTGTATTGTATTGTATTGTATTGTATTGTATTGTA
>NZ_SJDU01000640.1 GCF_005518285.1 Brachyspira catarrhinii
TAATTAGGATAAAATTATGAAAAAAATAATCTTGTTATTCAGTATTTTTTTATTTTCTGTTATTTGCTACGGATATAAAATACCAGAAGGCATAAACAATATTAAAGACAATAATAAAATACATTATGAATTAAATAGAGATACTTATAAATTTGTAATTTTACAAGAGAAAAAAATACTTGAAGTTCCAGCACCTCATTTTTTTATCATCATAAGGACACAAACACCTGTAACAGAAGAAGATTTAACAAAAGGATGTTTTTTAGACCTTAGAGAAAATAATAATATATATGGTTCTTTTTCTTTTGGTATGATTATAAGTTTAAATGAAAAAATTAATAATATGATGTATTTTTCTGGTATGCCTGATGTTTCTGAGGCAGAATTAGAAGATTTATCTACAAAAAAAGTAAATGCTGTTCTTATACGAGCAGAAAACTTTAGCGGTATGCATTCTTTTTATGAAGACTTAGAATATAGAGATCAATCTAGTATACAAATAAAAGAAACAGAGGGGCATTTTATTAATGGAGAAATAGAGAAAAATGCCTCTCAATTTATAGATGATTTACTAATGATGACTAAGTTTTATTTTGAAGTATGCGAAAAAGTTTTAAATTAATTTAAGATAAAAGATTTTTACCAGAGTTTAAAGCCTTAATATCTTTAATTTTCACAGCTTCTAAAATTGTACACCAAGCATTTACATCAGTATTTCTGCTTTGTACAACTGGTCTTATAGCAGTTATTTGATAAGTTCCCTCATACATTTTCCATACTCTGTCGGCAGTAATTCCAAAACCAGCAGGGTCTCCTTCTGTTACAAATGCCTGTCCATAGCCTATAAA
>NZ_SJDU01000641.1 GCF_005518285.1 Brachyspira catarrhinii
ACGATAGCAAGGGAATAACTTTGGCATACTCTATTTAAAGTTATAAGACGCTCTTCATACATATTTTTTTCTTCGTTATGATAACCGTTATTACTCATTAAAGTCTTACTCCTTAAAATTTCAATCCCGATTCTCTGGCGCCTTCAGCCAAAGATTTTACTTTTCCATGATAAATATATCCGTTTCTATCGAATACGACTTCGCTTATATTTTTATCTTTCGCCCTGCTTGCCAAAGTTTTTCCTATCTCTTTCGCAATATCCACATTTTTACCGCTCTTCATATCTTTTTCTTGCGAAGATGCGGACGCCAAAGTTATTCCCTTGCTATCGTCCACAATTTGAGCGGAAATATATTTAAGACTTTTATAAACGGTAAGTCTCGGACGCTTTGAAGTTCCCTCTATCTTTATACGAATGCTTCTCTTTCTTCTTTCTCTTTGAGATTTAATTTTTTCTCTTAATCCCATAATTTCCCCTTTATTTAGCGGCTTTTTTGCTTTCTTTATGTTTTACATACTCGCCTTCAAATCTAACGCCTTTTCCTTTATAAGGCTCGACAGGTCTTTTCTTTTTAATATTCATAGCGAGTTCGCCCACTTGCTCTTTATCGTTACCTTCTATAATAATTTTCGTATCTTTTTCTACCGTAACTTTTATTCCTTCAGGTATTTTCATTTTAACATCGTTTGAAAAACCCAACTGCAAAGTTATAACATTTCCCTGAACATTGGAACGATAACCCGTGCCTTCCAATTGCAAAATTTTCTTATAACCCGAATTAACGCCTTCTATCATATTAGAAATAAGCTTCCATACCAAACATAACATAAAACTTCGCCGCCGACA
>NZ_SJDU01000642.1 GCF_005518285.1 Brachyspira catarrhinii
TTATAATGAAAAGCTATTATTAAAAACATTTTTTATGTTATAATTTTTATTTATATAGATTAATATCCATTATTTTTATTGACTTTATTTGCTTTTTCCAATAAATCTGTAGAATTATCAAAAGGCGGTATTGCAAAGCTGAATATTGTTTTATTATTTTTATTAGATATTGCTAAATCTCCAAATTTAATAATATCCATTCCTATAAGCATATCACAGCCGCCAATATCACAAACACTAGCTCTAACATTTTTTATATTAACTTTATTTACCAATAATATATCTATTAATACAATATCAACTGTATGTATTCCGCTATTAACACCTCTTACCTTACAACTATCAATAGGTTTTAAATTGAGTTCTTCATACACCTTATGGGTAATAGCTGTGTTAGTTGCTCCTGTATCCCATACTGCATCGTATTCTTTTTCTAGTCCAAATTTATTTTTTATTAATACTTTTGTTTTTAATTCTATAGGTGTATGATTGTACTCTACTCTAAATGCAAAATGGAATTGCTTTTTTTTCTTAAAAATTGACACGGGAATAGAATCTCCAGTTAGTATCTTCATCATTACTAGATACTATTTTTACTGCAAAAGTACCTAGTTCCATAGTTTTTACTGATTCATTGATGGCTTCTTCATCACTATTGTAAACACCTTTTAATTCATCACCTTTTATTACTATATGCTTGCCTAGATACTTTTCCCTAAACTCTTTTATATGTTCTTCATAAAATTTATTTTCTACTTCAAACATATATCCCCCCTTTTTATAAAGTGATTAATTACTCTTCTCCTATACTCATAGGCATGATGATGTAATAATAATCCTCTCTTT
>NZ_SJDU01000643.1 GCF_005518285.1 Brachyspira catarrhinii
TTATATATAATCATATTTTCAAGCACCTTTGCATAACCATCTACTCTTTTCATTTTTTTGTATGTTGAAGGAGTTCCTGCATCTATAGAAGTTGTTATGTGTATTCTATTTTCTTTCAATGCATTATATACAGATTTACTATATTTCAATGAATTACTAAAAAGCATAACAGTACCACAATTATTATCTACTAAATAATCTAAAAGTTCATCAAAATTATTCAATAATGTAGGTTCTCCACCATTAAATTCTATCCAGTTATCTGAACGAAATTTTCCTTTTTCTTTGAATAATTCTATAAATTCTATAATATTTCCATATATTGGAGGTTTAAAATTATTTGTTTTTGTAAAGGAACAATATGAACATCTTAAATTACAAGAAGTAAAATGTTGTATATTGAATCCACAAACTAGTCTACTTCCACCTAGATATTCAAAATTTACATCTTTATAATTTCTTTCCTCCAAATAATTACACTTTAAGCAAGAACCTGTATCTCCATCTCTTAAACCATTAACTTTCTCAAATAATTCTATCCTCCTTTGAACAACTAATTTATATGTAACTTTTCCATTTTTCATTTCTTCTGCTGTTATTATAACAGGAGATTGAAATGTATTAACAACACAACAAGTTATACCTTCATAAGAAAATCTAACACCATACTCTATATATTTACAAATTTTTACTTTATCATTTGGTTTAAAATGACACATTTTATATATCCTCCAATTTTAAGTTGTTTTTTAATAAAAAACCTATGCTGCAATTTTATCTTGCAGCATAGGTTGTAATTTATTAGTTATTATTATAATATTATTGTCATTAGTATATATGT
>NZ_SJDU01000644.1 GCF_005518285.1 Brachyspira catarrhinii
TCATCATGAAAACTAAATAAATTTAATTCTTTTCCCAATTTTCTATGGTCTCTCTCTTTAGCTTCTTTAAGTTTCTTCAAATAATTATCCAAAGATTCTTTACTTTCAAAAGCAGTTCCATAAATTCGAGAGAGCATTTTATTATTCGAATCTCCTCTCCAATAACTTCCCGCGACAGACATGAGTTTATAAGATTTCAAATAACCAGTAGAAGGAACATGAGGACCGCGGCATAAATCAATAAAATCTCCCTGCTCGTAAAAAGAAACCGTATCTGCGTCAATATCTTCTATTATTTCCACTTTATAAGGTTCGTTATTTTTCTTAAAATATTCTATAGCTTCTTTTTTAGTCATTATCTTTCTTACTACGGGAATATTTTCTTTTATTATATTTTTCATTTCCGCTTCGATTTTTGGCAAATCTTCGTCCGTAAAAGGTTTGTCCGTATCGAAATCGTAATAAAAACCGTCTTTAATAGCGGGACCGATTGTCACTTGAACATTAGGATAAAGTCTTTTAACCGCTTGAGCCATCAAATGACTTGTGGAATGTCTTAATATTTCAAGTCCTTCGTCAGTTGTAGTAAGTATCAATTCTAAATTTCCGTCCGTTTCTGGTTTGTAAGTTAAATCTACTTCCGAACCGTTGAATTTTGCGGCTATCGCGTCTTTTGATTCTTTTTTAGCGTGTTGTTTAACGAAGTCCAATAAAGAGACTCCTTCGGCTATTTCGTAAGATTGTCCTAAAAAATTAATTTTTGACATTATCGCACCTCTTGAATTGATACTTTTTTAAATTTAGTTTAATTAATACTTTTTTAAATTTAGTTTAA
>NZ_SJDU01000645.1 GCF_005518285.1 Brachyspira catarrhinii
ATTTTACATGGAATTTGCGGACAAATTATTATCGTTTAAAAATAATCGTAAAGAACTTATAAATAAATTGAAATCCGTATTTGAATTTATTAATATAAAAATACCAAAAATATTTGAAGAAAAAGATATAGACCCTTTTACTATTTTTGGATTATTTAATAAAGGCATGCCAGATAGAATAGATATAATTAACGGAATAGCTGATAAATTTCAAATTGCTTCCGCAGTGCCGCTTGATTTTTATCGTGTCCCCGTGCTATTTCCATTATCGGCTATTCTTTTTAATACAACCGATAAATCAAAAAACGAAGATATTAAAAATTTGTGGAATGTTTTTGAAATCGCCATTAATTATGCTGATAATAATACTAATAAAAATAGGGAAGCGTTTATAAATGCATTCGATTTGGCTAAAGATATAAAAGGCAATAAATGGAAACTAACTCAAGGGCTTTATTGGATACGCCCGTTTAATTATATCAATTTAGATAATGTGAGTAGAAAATTTATTATAGAAAATAAAATTATACCAGATTACGCTAATTATTTGTCGGATACAAATAAATCTATGATAAACGGCGAAGAATATTTAACGATATGCGATAAATTAATCGAAGCTATAAGTAATAATTATGAATTTAAAGATTTACCAGAATTATCATTTTCCGCTTATTATACTATTAATATAATTCAAAAAAATACTAATAAAAAAGAGGAGGATTTATTAATGAATTTTGAATGGACTAAATTTTACATGGAATTTGCGGACAAATTATTATCGTATAAAAATAATCGTAAAGAATTAATTGATAAAATGAAATTAATTAATA
>NZ_SJDU01000646.1 GCF_005518285.1 Brachyspira catarrhinii
GCTAAAAGTTTTACCAACTAAAGTTGTTAAAAGCTCCGTAATTTTTATTTCTTAACCCTATCGTAAAAACCGCTTCGCTTGAAAGCGTTTTTATTTCTTATCATTTAATCTATTTATATAATAACAAATTTTATAAATTTTGTCAACTACTTTAAAATTGTCATTGCGAGCCGAATGAAATGAGGCGTGGCAATCCAAATAAAGTGGATTATTTCGGTCGTTCCACTCCCTCGTAATGACTTTTCTAATAACTTCTCTTTATTCAATATATATAATATAACAAACTTATAAAAAAGTCAAGCAAAAAATTATATAATTCTTTATAAAAATATCGGATTTTATATCGATAAGTTTAATCTTTATAAAAATATATTCAAAAAATTTAATAAAATAATATTGAAAAATAATCTTTTTTACTATATACTATGAGTATTCAAAATGTATTTATAATTTAATTTAAATTTTTAAGGAGAAAAAATAATGGTTAAATTTTCAGATTTAGGTTTAGTCAATAGCAGAGGGCTATTTCAAAAAGCGGTAAGCGGAGGATACGCAATCCCAGCGTTCAATTTCAATAATATGGAACAGCTTCAGGCGATAATTCAAGCATGCGTTGAAACGAAAAGCCCCGTTATACTTCAAGTTTCTTCGGGTGCAAGAAAATACGCCAATCAAACTTTATTAAGATATATGGCTCAAGGCGCTGTAGAATACGCTAAAGAATTGGGAGTTAATGTTCCTATAGTTTTGCATTTAGACCATGGCGACACTTTAGAACTTTGTAAAAGCTGCATTGAATACGGTTTTTCTTCCGTTATGATAGACGGCA
>NZ_SJDU01000065.1 GCF_005518285.1 Brachyspira catarrhinii
TTTTATAAATTACGATTCTATAGAGATTGTCGCAATATCGGGACTCGTTACCGAATTTATGAAAAATAACGGAATAAAAGTTTTGGCAAGAGGAATAAGAGACAGCGAAGATTTATATTACGAATTAAAAATGTCAAGAATGAATAAATTATTATATCCCGAAATGGATACGATATTTTTGAATACTTCCGAAAATTACACTCATATAAGTTCTTCTTTAATAAAAGAAATTCTAAAATTTAACGGTCCTATAGACGGATTAGTTCCCGAAATATTGATTGAAGATATAAAATCGAAATTTATAAAAAAATAATAGAAAGAAAAATTATGAAAAATTTTTATTTGGAAAATTACGGCTGTCAAATGAATAAGGCGGATTCAAATAGTTTAATCAATTCTCTGATGCAAGAAGGATTTATTCAAACCGAAGATTATCAAAACGCCGACAATATAATAATAAATACTTGCAGCGTTCGAGCGCATGCCGAAGAGAGAGTTTTTTCGAAAGTCAAACTTTTCAACGCCGAAAGAAAAAAAAATAAAAAAAATACAAAATTAATAATAATGGGATGTATGGCTCAAACTTCAAAAAATATTTTAGAAAATTTAGGAGTCGATAAAATATTCGATGTTTATAACGAAACGAATATTTTAGACTATATGAAAGACGAAGAAGTTTTTATAAAAAAATTCAACGATAATTATATTTTTAATAAATCTTATGTAGATAAAGATAAACCGCATAAAGCTTTTTTGCCAATATCTCATGGATGCAATAATTGGTGTTCCTACTGTATAGTTCCTCATACGAGAGGAAAAATGGTTAGCAGAAAATCGAGCGAAATAATCGAAGAAGTTAAAAGATTAATCGAGTCTGGAGCTAAAGAGATAACTTTACTCGGGCAGAATGTCAATTCTTACGGACTCGATATAGAAAACGAAATTTCATTTACCGATTTACTTTATTTGATTGACAAAACAATCGACAAAACGGTTGGAAATAATAAAATTTGGATTAGATTTTTAACTTCGCATCCTAAAGATTTCGATAAAGATTTGGCGGATGCGATATGGAATTTGAGAAGCGTTGGAAAACATATTCATTTGCCTTTTCAAAGCGGTTCTAATAGAATATTAAAATTAATGAATAGAAAATATGATAAAGAAGAATATATAAAAAAAATTTCTTATTTGAGAGAATATGCGGACGACTTTCCGATTTCAACCGATATAATAGTCGGATACGCTGACGAAACCGAAGAAGAATATAAAGAAACTTTGGATTTGTTAAAAGAAATTGGTTTTGAAGACGCTTATTTATATAAATATTCCGAAAGAGAAGGCTCGATTGCCTATAAGAAAAAAGTTAAATATGACGAAAAAGTTGGTTCTGAAAGATTGAGAGAATTAGTGGATTTTCAAAGAGTTTTGGCTCAAAAATTATTGAATAAACAAGTCGGCAAACGCTCTGAAATTATGATTGACGATACTGCAAAAGACAATATTCATTACCAATGCCGAAGCAAAGAAAATCGATTGATACTCGTAAAAAAAGAAAAAGAATTAAATATGGGCGATATTTACGATTGCGAAATAACGGAAATTAAAAATCATACTTTAATAGGGGAGATTATTTAATGTTTTTCGGAAAATTTAATTATATTTTTTTGTCCACTTTGTTGCCAATACTTATAATTTTATTCGTTTTATCTCGAAAAAAAGCAAATAGAGTTTTGTCCATATTTATAAAAAATTTTAATTTCAAAAAAGATAAATATTATAAAAGAATGTCTAACTTAAAAATATCTTCCGTTTCGTTTTTGATAATTGCCGTAGCGGTTTTAATATTCGCTTTGATGCAGCCCAAATGGGGAATAATGGAACAAAAAATACGAACGGAAAGCTATATGATAACTATACTTTTGGATTTGTCGAAAAGCATGGAAGCGAACGATATATATCCTTCAAGATTGGAAAGAGCGAAATTGGAAATAGAGGATTTTATAAAAAGCGAAGATAATTTATCGGTGGCGCTTGTCGGTTTTGCGGGAACAAGTTTTATAGCCTCTCCTTTCACTCAAGATATGGAAACTTTTACTTATATACTAGATAATTTAAACGCTAATTCCGTAACATTGCAAGGAACGAGAATAGCGGACGCACTGCAAACCGCCAAAAATACTTTCAATATAAATTCGATAAGCAGAAAATCGATAATTCTTATAACGGACGGAGAAGACCATGCGGGATATTTCGATTCGGTATTAAAAGAATTGAAAGACGCCGATATAAGAGTTTATACGGTTGGAATAGGTTCTGAAGAGGGAGCGAGCATAACATCCGATTTGGGAGTTTCGGGAAGGACGGTTATTTCAAAAAGAGATGATGCGATTTTGCGATTAATTTCCGATTCTACGGGAGGCAAAAGTTATCTTTCGGCAAATACTTCGCTTAAAGAAATTTTTGGCGATATAAAAAATAATATGGATTCCGTTTCTTCCATTAGGAACAATAGAAATTATAAAGAGAGATTCCAAATATTCGTTTTTATTTCAATTATTTTAATTATGATTTCGATTATTTTGAATCTGCTTACACAAGTAAAAATAAAGGAGAATAAATCGTTATGATTATAAGAAAAAAATTATTATTTATACTTTTTATATTTTGGACGATTAATTTATATAGTTTTAGTTTAGACGAATTAACTGCAAAATTGGATGTCGATAGAGCGAATAGATTATTCAAAAATGGAAATTACGAAAGCGCAATAACTTTATACGAAAAAGCTTTAAGCAAAGTTACAAATTCTCCTCAAATTTATTACAATATGGGAACTACTATGGCATCGGTTGGCGAAATGGACACTGCGATTCAATTATTCGATATGGCAAAAAATAATTTCAATGAAAAAACGAGCAAATCTATTAAACATTCCACATATTATAATTCGGGAATAGCCAAAATAGAAAACGAAGATTATCAAGGCGCTATTGACGAACTTATTGACGCTTTAGTTCATAATCCAAAAGATGAAAATTCAAAAAGAGCGCTCGAGTATGCGAGAAAAAAATTGGAAGAACAAAAAAATAATAGCGGTCCTTCGAGTCAAAATTCTCCAAATGAAGATGAAGGAGGAGAAGGCGAGGGCGGAAATTCGGGAGATAATTCCGACAATAATAATCAGAATAACGAAGATAATAAAAGCGACAATTCGGATAATAATTCAAACGATGAAAATGAAAATAACGAGAGAGAAAATGAAAAATCGGATATCGACAGATTATTGGAATCTTTGAGGCAATATAGAAAAGACAAAAATAACGAAGAACAATATTACGGCGGAGGAAGAATTGATAAAGATTGGTAAAAATTTCTTATTAAAAATTTTTATATTGATATTCGCATTATCGTTTAATTTTTTATTCGCCCAAACTACGATTACGGCAAAATTATCGGACGAAAAAATAGGAATTGGAGAAATATTTACTTTATCGGTGACAATAGACAATGGAGCGGGAAAAATTACGATTCCAGATATAGACGGACTAATGCTTCGCGGAACTTCAAAAAGCGTAAATATGATGTATTCTTCTGGAAGCTTAAAAACGATTCAAACTTATAACTATAATTATATCGCCGTTAAAGAAGGATTTTATACGATTGATAGAATAACCGTAAAAGCAAACAATAACACATATATTGCAAATCCAGTTTCGATAGAAGTTTTAAGCGATTCGGTTAGAAATTCCACACTTGGAAAACCCGAAGGAGATTCTTTCGAGAGATTTATGAATTATATGAAAGACATTATAGTCAATAACACGATTAATAAAAAAGAAGTTTATATTTACGAACCGATTTATATAGAACAAAAAGCTTACTCGCATGTTCCCGTTAATGTTATAGGAATTTCAAAAATCCCCGACAGAAACGATTTTTTATCTTACGCCGATTCTTCCGAAAGAAATTCTTATACGGAAATAATAGACGGAAAGAGAATAAATGTCATTCCTTTAAAAAAAGAAGTTCTATACGCGGTAAAACGAGGCAAAAAAAATATATTAACTACTCCATTCGTATTTGAAAAAAATAATATGTTTTACGATAGAATTCAATACGGAGAAGAAGAATTTGAAATTAATGTTTTGCCTTTGCCGAGCGCTAAAGGGCATGAAAATTTTTCGGGGGCGGTTGGAGATTTTAAATTTACGGCTAAAATAAATAAAACCAATATTAATATAGGAGACGAAGTTTTAATTTCTATCGAAGTTTCGGGCGAAGGAAATATATCGATTATAAATATGCCGAATATAAACGACAATATAAAAAAATATTTTTCGGTTTATCAACCTAAAATATTTGAGACGAATTGGTTTGAAAATAATAGATTAATTGGGAAAAAAACTAAAGAATATATTTTGGTGGCGACTAATAACGGAGATTATACGATTGAAAATATTGATTTTTGTTATTTTTCGCCAAACGATAAAACTTATAAGAATGTATATTCCGAAAGTATCAATCTTATTATATCGGGCGATTATAATAATTTTTCTTTCGCTCAAAACAATATTCAAAAATTGGATATTACTCCCATCGCCATAAAAAATAATATTATAAAAAATCAAAACGATAAAAATTTTGAATTATTAAATATGAATATAATTTATATATATGTTTTATTAATGATAGCGATTTCGATTATGATTTATAATTTGGAAAAAATAAAAAATTTGAATTTTAAATTTTTGAATAATTTTAATAACGATAATAAAATCTCCGATATAGATGCAATATTGGAATATTATAATAAAAATAATAGAAAAGAATATTGCAAAAGCGTAAACGAATTACTGATAAAAAATATAAATAAAAAATTTAATATCGATTTAAAAGATAACGAAGGTTTATATAAAGAGCTGAAAAATCGAAATATAAACGAAGAAACTATTAAAAATATAAAAGAAATAATCGATTTATGCCAATTTGAATTATATTCGGGAAATTCTATAAATAAAAATGACGATTATCATACGAAAGCGATTAATATTTTAAATGAAATGGAAAATATAAAGTGAAATATATAAAAAAAATTGTTGCCTTATTTTTAATATTTCAATCTTGTTTATTATACGGCGAGATTGATTTCGATAAAATAAATTCAATATTTTCGGATGCAAATAAATTATACGAAGAAGGAAATTTTTTGGAAGCGAATAATTTATACAGAAATATAACTTCTTCAAATATAATTTCAAAAGATTTATATTATAATATAGCCGCCTCTTATGCGGAACTTGGAAGCAACGGATATGCGATTCTTTGGTATGAGAGAGCTTTGAATATATCTCCTTTCGATAAAGAAGTAAAAAATAATATAGAATTATTTAATCCAAATTCTTCGTCAAATCCTATAAAAAATAAATCCGCTTTAATTATAATTTTTTATTTAACTTTATTTTTATTTATTATATTTTTTACAATTTTAATAATTCTATTTATAAAGAAAAGAAAAATATATTACTTATTAATTATACTTTCGGTTTTGTTTATTGTTCCCGCAATAATAAGTTATAATTTAATTAACGCCGATTATTTGATTGTAGTTAGCAGAACGAATTTATATAGAGGCGAAAGCGAAAGAACGGATATAATATCGGTAATCGGAGAAGGCGAAAAATTTAGAATATTGGAAGAATACAGCAATTGGTATTATGTCAAAGGTTCTTTTAAGGGCTGGATGAATAAATCTTTTGCCGAAAAAATATAAATAAAAATCTATAAAATAGTAAAATTAAAGGCATATGCCCGCTGGAAGCGAGTGGAAAACATTAGACAACGGCGAGCATGTGTTAATCAATAGTGAAACGGGCGAGATATTGAGCGGAGCGGGTATAGAGAATTGGAAGAACACGGGGAAAATGACTATTCCGAAGCCATCCGAACCACAGCCGAAACAATCTAATTCAAGTAAAACGATTACAAAAAAAGAATATTTAAGCAATAGTAAAGCTATTAAATATCGTAAAGATTTAATCGAATTTCATAAACGAGAGTTAGAAAGAATACATCCGAACGATAAACTTAATAGGAAAGCGAAAGAGGACGAAATAGCCGAACTTGAAAATGCCGAAGACTATCAAAAGTGGATTAAAGAGAACGAGGAATACGAAAAAGAAAATCCGAAAGTGAACGCAGAGAAAGAAAAAGCGAAAGATAAAACGGAAAATAAAGATAAAGATACGAAAAAGAAAATAACTAAAAATTATAGCATAGCATACGATGACGAGACTATCGAAAAATTAAATAAGTTAGGTAAGAATTGGAAAGACAAGCGAATATATTTCAAAGACTTAAACAACAGTTATTACGATTTGGAAAATCAAAAGTGGGTATGCGATAAGCCAGAGACAACCGAACGAGCTTTAATGATAGCGGGCGAAACGGACACGGAAAAGACGGCAAGGTTTGAAGCAGAAAAACAAGCGAGAGAACGCAGAGAAGAGGAAGAACGACAAGCAAGATTAAAACAATGGGGCGAAGATAAGGAAACGACTAAAAAGATTAAAGAGTTCATTAAGACGTCAGAATTTAGCGATAAAGTATTTAATTCTATGTATAAAGCTGGAATATTTGAAGACTTGAATATTCCAAAAGGCAGTATCAACGCTATTAAAAACGATTTATTTACGGAAGCCGAATTGAACGCATATAAGAATATCGAAAAAGATAAACCGATTACCGATGTGATATTTGACGAGGTTAAACATCAATTAAACGAATTAAATAATATGTATAAGCCGAGTAGCTGGAACGAGTGGGTTTTTGAAAATAAAAAAATACGGTTGACGACTAATGAAGGCGGCGGTGGCGGAAAAGATTATTACGATGACGATTTTGACGATATGATAGCAAATACATTCCCGAAACATGAACAGGCAATGATGCGGGAATATTATCTACAGAAATTTGAAAAAGAACAGGCGGAACACGATAAAGAAAACGGTATAAGTTATATGCCGAAGGAAGAGGCATGGGAAAAATACGGCGAAGAGTTTAACAAATATAAATCGCAAGCGAAAGAAGAAGCTAAAAAGAAAATAAAAGAATACATAAAAAAGAAATTAAATAAAGCGAATAATACAGAAACTAATAATACAAAAACTAATAATACAAAAACTAATAATACAAAAATAACGATTACAAATAAGTCAAAAGACGGTTTGGATAAACTTGAAAGCAAAACAAATGATTTTCTTAAAAGCAATGCGAATAAATTAAAAGAAGAAGTTAAAGAAGAAACAAAAGCAGATGCGAAAATCGATAACAATGTGGCGAAAATCGACAGCGCCGATATTGATATAAAAACCGATGCCGAAATAGATAACGATATAGAATATTTTATAGACAATTTGATAGAATATGCGGACGCTAAAAAGAAGTTTGACGAAAGCAAAATAAATAGAGACGAGGACGGCAAGTTTGCTAAAAAGAACGGTAATAAAGATACTGATAATAAAGATAGTAAAGATAACGATATAAATAATAACGACAATTCCGAAATAACCGAAGACGACCGTGTCAAGTTTATTAGTAATATCGATTATTTAATAAGCGGTAAGAGTATAAGCGATAGTGTTTCCGAAAACCGAGCGGAAGGTATTAAAAAAATTATCGCAAGCGGACGCTTGGGAACGGTTGCGGATATTGATAAAGATATTAAATACAATAAAGAACTTGAAAAAACTGATAAAGACAAGTATAATAAATATAAAGAGTATAAGGAAACGGCAGAGTATAAAGAAAAAATGAAGCAAGCGATTAATCAATTTGAAGGCGATACGAAAGCCACAGCCGAAAAATTATTGCCCGAAAACTTAAAAGCTGGCGAATTGATTTTAGACGATAAATTTGAATATAGTAAAGTTATCGATAAAGATAAAATACAAAAACTTAATCCGATTGAAAAAGCGATAAATTATTTTACTGAAAAATTTACTAATAGAAATAAACAAGGCTTTAAGCAATATCAAAAAGAAATTAAAGATTTGATTAATAAATCAATACCAAAAGAAATATCTTTATATCGATATGAAACCGAACAGGCAGGTAAAAAAAGATATAATTTGAAAGTAGGCGACACTATAGACATGTCGGTTAGGAGTTTTTGCGATAGCGAGAAGGCTTTTGAAAATTGTCGGGCTTTACAATTACGAAATAGAGAACCGAACGAATGCGTAATATATAAAGTGGAAGGAGCAGTTAAGAGTTTGGAAATTCAAAGTCTATCACAATTTACAAGTCAATACGAGCATATAGTGGACGGCGATTTTGAAATAACGGAAATACGAGAGGCTACAAAATTAATGCCGAAAATAATAACTATTAAGGCGAAAGGAATTTGATATGGAGAGATTATTTGACAATATACTTAAAGATATGGATATTGAAGAAGAGGAAAAAATATATTTTGAAGACGGCAATAAAGAAATGACGGATGACGATATTAATCATTATTCGAAGGTTTACGGTTTTGACAGTGAAGAATATACGAGAGACGAAAAAAGATTATTGGCAATAAATCGTATAAATTATTGGACGCACAATTAAAGTAATTTATTCTTAAAGCGCAGGAGCGAAAATGATAACACAAGCGAAAACATTCAAAGACATGACTGAAGCCGAACTATTGGAAGTTA
>NZ_SJDU01000647.1 GCF_005518285.1 Brachyspira catarrhinii
TGAAGATAATATGATTTAAGTTAATAAGATTTTTAAGAGTTAAACCGAATTTATTCCAATAGGAGTGAGTTCGGTTTAATTAAAATTAATTAGAATTTGTCATTACGAGCGACACACCTTTGGCGATGAGCGAAGCAATCTATTTTTAGAATAGCGCTTTTCTGAATAACAATGTGGCTTCAGCCCATTGTGTTAACAATTCAAATAGAGTCACACAATGGGTTGAAACCCCTTGTTATTAGAAAGTTAACGAATTCTGATTGGATTGCTTCGGCTAAAACCTCGCAATGACGGTAAAAATTAAGTTGCGAATATGAATTTATTCTTGTCGAACTGCCGATTTCTTGCTTCTTTTTGAATTGGAATAATATTTTATCATTTTGTTTATTAATTGAGATATTGAAATATTTTCTTTTTCGGACAATTTCTCCAAATTATCCAATACTTTTCTATTCAAATAAATTGGAATTTCCATTTCTTCCATTCTTAAAAAATATTTTCCGTTTTCAAATTCTCTTATATTTTCTCCGTCTGAAAAATCGTATTCTTCTTTAATTGCAAATTCTTCGTTTTTCATTTTCCTCTCCTTGAATTAAAATCAATATATTGTTTAATTTCTTTTTTAGTCGCATACCTCGAAGATATAATTCTTATAGTTTCTTTTTTGTCATTATATTTCGTCCTATCCGTATAAACAACTACTATAATATAAAAACCTTTAATTCTGCCAATAGTTATAAATCGCTCTTCGTTAATTGAATGTTCGGCATCTTTTATTATAATAGCGTTATCGTCAGTAAAAACAAAAATAGCCTCTTCAAAAGATAT
>NZ_SJDU01000648.1 GCF_005518285.1 Brachyspira catarrhinii
TCCGAATTCCGATAAAGAAACTTTCGATAAGAATAAAAATCTCTTAAAAGAAATTAATAACATGGCTTTGGTGGTTGGAAATTCAAATAGAGAATCGAGAATTTTATTTTACACAAATTATTTAAGAAAGATAGTTACAAATTCTTTGGAAAATAGCATGAAAAATTTTGACGGAAATTTATTTACCGTTTATGGAAAACCCGACAACAGTATGACTTCTTTATCGAACGAGGCTTACGGATTTAAAACGCGATTATATAATTCTTACTCTAATTCCAAAAATCCAACTTTATCAATAATTTCAAATGTTATAAGTTATTCCCAAAGCGACAATGAAAAAATACTTAATTATGCAAAAATAATAGAAGATAGATATACGGCAAGAGACACCAACACTGCGTATAATTTATCCGAAGAAGGCTATAAATTTTTCGCGCAGTCTTATAGTAATATTAGCGACTCGAATGCATACAGATTTGTAAAAGCTATACTTCCAATTTATAGAAGAATGGGAGAGGATGGAGCGATTAAAGGCGCAAATAGAGCCTTGCATTTTATGTCTTTATACACAAACGAAAATTACGATTTGATAGACGAATATTTTACTCCAAGAACTTTATCGAGATTCCTTAAATCCACAAACAATTTGAAAAATAATTTAAACGATTCTATTAGATATTTGAATTATATCGCAAGCAGAGTGGACGGAGAATATAAAAATAAAATTTTAGAGATTGCAGTTTTGTATAATTTGATATACGCTAAAAGCTCTACCATTCTTCTATAAATTGGAAGTATAGCTTTTACAAATCTGTATGCATT
>NZ_SJDU01000649.1 GCF_005518285.1 Brachyspira catarrhinii
AAAGAAGCTAATTTTGAAACCTCGTCAAATTTTACATCGCCTTTTATAGAACCGTCAGCCAAAACATTTATTCCTATATCGATAACAATCGCTCCTTCTTTAATATATTCTTCGGTTATAAATTCCGCTTTTCCGATTGATACGCATAATATGTCCGCTTGTTTGCAAATATCTTTCAAATTTTTAGTTTTTGAATGAGCTATCGTAACGGTTGCCGATTTTTGAAGAAGTAAATGAGCCAAAGGTTTTCCCACAATATCGCTTCTGCCGACTACTATGGCGTTTGCTCCTTCGATTTTTATTTTAGTTTTTTCAATTAACGCCATTACGCTTTTTGCCGTGCAGGGAATTAATTTATCTTCTCCAAGAAATATTTTTCCAAGATTTATATTTGAAATTGCATCGACATCTTTATCTGGCGAAATCGTTTCATAAACTTTCTTTTTATCTATATGATTTGGGAGAGGCATTTGAATCATTATTCCGTTAGTTTCATTTTCTTCGTTTAGATATTCTATTAAAGTTAAAAAATCTTTTTCGCTAGTGTTTGCCGAAAGATTATGGAGCTTGCCAATCATACCGACATTTTCCGCGGATTTTTTCGCTCTATTAAAATATACTTCCGTTGATTTATCGTCTTCAAAATATAAAAAATCTATTCTCGGTTTTTTATCGAGTAATGCAACTTTCGATTTTATATTTTCTTTTATTTCTTTAGACAATTCTCTTCCGTCAAGCGTCATTATAAATCCAATCAAAATTATAATTTATAAATATATTTTATAATTAATATTATAAAAAACAAGTTTATTATAATTTTA
>NZ_SJDU01000650.1 GCF_005518285.1 Brachyspira catarrhinii
AACGAAATTTATTGTAAGAGGTTATTATGCCGAGTTTAACTTTAAACCTAACGGAGATTTGTATTGGGAAAATAGATTATTAAAGAAATTTCAAGGCGGAACTATAATAATGTATAGAAACGGTAAATTATGGACGGGAGGCTATAACACGACTTACGGAATAGGCGGAATTTATACTTACGCTGTAAGCAGAGACGATGCGAATAAATTGGGAAATGATACGGTAAAAGTATTATACAATAAAAAAAACGATTACGGCGGAAAGATAGGAAAAATCGAAGTGTTGGTATTAAATTATGGATTCTTTTGGGACGGCTATAGCGTTCATGGAATGTATATTCGTCCAAATAACATCCTTATTGTAGACAACTCGAATTGGAATTTAATATTCGGTTTCCAATCTTATAATAGGCGAACGGACGATTATTTGGGAAGATATTTTGGAGACAAAACGCCCGAAGAGAATATGAAGGCTTTGGAAAATACTTGGGATTATTGGAAATAATAAAATTTAAATTTTAACCATGAACAAGTAATAGAGGGATGGCTTTTTAGTCATCCTTTATTTTTTTAATTGATTGCTTCGCATATTTCGATACTTGCAATGACGAATAAATATAAAATAGCAATAATAATTTTTTTATTTGTTTTTTTGATTATTATAAATTATAATATTATTCAATAAATAAAATTAGAAATCAAATAAATTAAAAAGGTTTTATCAATAAATGAAAAATATATTTCTTATAATAGTTATTTTGCTTTCAATATTTGCTTGTAGCGATAACGACAATAAAAATACTTTCGGGCAAATTACAA
>NZ_SJDU01000651.1 GCF_005518285.1 Brachyspira catarrhinii
ATTTTCTATATCTTTTTTATTCGGATTTATGCTTCCTTGAATTTTTTGTTGTATTTTAGTTATCTCTCTTTCTTTTTGCAAAAGCAGAAGAACTTTTTCGAGTCTGTCTCTAACCTCGAATGTTTCCAATATTTCCTGCTGACTCGCCCTTTCCGCATTTATCATCGAAGTTACAAAATCCGCCAATCTTCCAGGGTCGTCCACATTAATCATAGTGAGTCGCATTTCTTCCGTGAACAGAGGATTATTTTCGCTTAAAGCTTTTACCTCCGAAAGTAACGCTTTCGTATACGCCTTAATTTCATTTTCGTCCTCTTTGCTCGAATAAGCGCTAATATCGGGCATATATAAAGGCTCTACTCTTAAAATCGATTCCGTATTTATGAATCTAATTATTTTAAATCTTTTTATCGAATTAATAAGCAAATTGAGTCCGCCGTCTGGGAGATTCAATTTTTTAAATACTTTCACTATCACTCCAACTTTATAAATATCTTCTGGAGAAACTTTTCCGTCCTCTTTCGGATTGTCGGATATAAATAAATTGAGTCCCAAAAATCCGTTCGATTCTTCTATCGCTTTATTTACAGAAGCCGCATGAATCGGAGGAATTGGAAACGGAGCGTAAAGTCCGGGAAATAAAGGCTTTCCTATTACGGGAATTATTATTAATCTCGAAGGTAATTTATCTTCCAAAATTGAAAGCGTATTTTCGCTTCCGTTTTTGTTATCGTTTTCGTTATTTATATTTTCTTCTTTTATCTCTTTTTCGTTATACCATTCCGTTATAAAATGTATAGAATAATCGAGCGA
>NZ_SJDU01000652.1 GCF_005518285.1 Brachyspira catarrhinii
TTTCTCTTCATTTTTTAATTTTATATATTTTTCTATTAATGAAGTTTCTTTTTTTGTAAGTTCTTTTATATCATTTTTTGACATAATTTATCCTTATATCTTTATTTATACTTATAATAAAAAATATAAGGATAATTCATTTAAACAACGTAAGGAATAACCTCAACAAGTGAGGTTTTTAATTCTCTCTTTATTGCCTCTAATTTTTGAGATATGCTGCTTTGAGTTACATTTAATTTTTCGCCTATTTCTTTTTGTGTATAGCCTTGTGAATATAATTGCAATAGCTCTATTTGATCTTTTGTTAATATTGCTATTATTATGCGTTTTACATCTCTATTTTCAATATCAGAAAGTCCGTGAGTATATATAATATTGTCCATGTTATCTACAGATAAATTATAGTCTTTAACTGTATTCTCAGAATAAGATTTATTTGTGCCTATACTATTATTTAAAGTTTTTTCCATAGCCTGACATAATTGTCTGCATGAACTTCTTTTATCACAAATATTGCATGTTAAATCCTTCATCTTAATCCTCCATATTATTAATATAATTAGCTATGACATAAGTATCATTTACAGAGAATGGTTTTTTTATATTAAGTTTTTTTGCTGCCATTTCTATATCTAATTTTAAGTCTATGCTGGAATACGGATCTTTCCTGTAGGCTATATCCTCAGTTGGCATTTCTCCAATATTTTTAACACCCAATGCTGTCATTATATAAACTCCTTATTATATTTGTCTTAGCTTAATTACATTATCAAAAATATTTAATTTGATAATTTCACAAAGGCATGGCTTTATA
>NZ_SJDU01000653.1 GCF_005518285.1 Brachyspira catarrhinii
CCTCTTTATATTGTCTTTTTTCTTCATAACAATAGCCTAACATATATAAAACATAATTATCATTAGGGGTTAATTCAATAGCTTTTAGTAAGTATTCTATAGCTTTATCATAATCTCCGTTTTCAAAATACGATGCTCCCAACCAATCCCAACCTTCAAAATCTTTAGGATTTAATTCAACAGCTTTTAATAAATATTCTATTGCTTTATCATATTCTCCGTTTTCAAAATATGACACTCCTAAACTAGCCCAGCCATCATAATTATTAGGATTTAATTCAGTTAATTTTAAAGCTATTTTTTTGGCTTCCTCACATTGTCCATTACGAAAATATGATTCTCCTAAAAGACCTAAACCTTCTTCATTATTAGGATTTAATTTGACTAATTCCGAAAGAACTTTTATAGCCTCTTCGTATTCTCCTTTATTAAAATGAGCTTCTCCTATGGAAAGTAAATCGTTTTCATTTTTATTGTCGTTTGGCATTTAATCTCCTTTTATTATTTTATTTTCAATTAAATATTAAATCAATTATATACAATCAAAAAAGACATATATTTTACTTCTATATTCCACTATTTTTTATTATAATGTATTTATGTATTAATTGCAAGCGCGGTTTTACCAATTTATAAAAGATAAAATAGCATAAACTTTAAAATTGTAAATATTATACAAGTTAAAGTTTTGCCGTATATTTAGAGTTTGCGGATTTCTTCAATACTTAATCCTGTGTATTTTGATATTAGATTAATATCCGCTCCGTCTTTTTTCATTGCGGTTGCCATTGAGATTGCTTTATTTTTTTCAC
>NZ_SJDU01000654.1 GCF_005518285.1 Brachyspira catarrhinii
GGAAGTATGGCGCTCGCTCATAACGGAAAGATTTTTATCGGGAGACAAATTCTCGGACGAAGAATATATAGAAGCTCTTACAAAATCGATATTGCAGTATAAAGTAGTTCCAATATTATTCGGCACATCCTTAAAAGATATTGGAATGGGAGCGGTTTTGGATACTATAATCCGATATATGCCTTCTCCTTCTTATGTTCCAGCGACTAAAGGAAAAAATCCTATAACCAACGAAGAAGCGGAAAGGACGATATTAGGAAACGACCCATTTGCGGCATTCGTATTTAGGACGACTATCGACCAATATGCGGGTAGAATTTCATTTTTCAAAGTTCGTTCGGGAAGTTTGAAGAGCGGAGACGAAATTTACAATTCGAGGACGGGGAAACGGGAAAAAGTCGCTCATATATATATGGCGAGAGGAAAAAAACAAACGGAAACGGACGAAATAACTGCGGGAGATATAGGAGTTTTGGCTAAATTATCCGACTGCAAAACTGCCGATACTATAAGTTCTCCAACTTCTCCATTCCAATTTGAAAATTTGAAAATTCCTCAACCGATATTTTTTACCGCTATAAAAATATTGAAAAACGATGTTAAAGCTCGTGAAGTATTGGATACGATATCGCAAGAAGATTTGACTTTTAATGTGGAATCCGACAGCGAAACTAAAGAAACGATAATAAAGGCTATGGGAGATTTGCAAGTTAAATTGGCTTTGGAAAGAGTAATCGCCCTAACCAAAGCGGAAATCGAGCAGAGCGTTCCGAGAGTGGCTTACAGAGAAACGATTAGAAAAATTACCGA
>NZ_SJDU01000655.1 GCF_005518285.1 Brachyspira catarrhinii
GGTTTCCTCTACTCTCTCTCTCTCTCCGTAAACGCTTTCGACTTCTTCGGGCAAAATTCCGTTAAAATATTTTTCAAGCATTGTGGTTATTCTATGCCATAAATTTCCGTAATCGTTCGCCAAATCGCTGTTTATTCTTTTTAAGAGTAATTCTTGCGAATAATATCCGTCTATTCCAAAATTAATTTCCCGCATCAAAAAATATCTTAAAGCGTCTACTCCGTATTTGTCAATCAAACTGTTCGGTTCTACAACATTTCCTCTGCTCTTGCTCATTTTTTTTCCATCGTCAAACAATATCCATCCATGTCCGAAAACTTTTTTTGGCAAAGGAACATCGAGCATTTTAAGCATTATGGGCCAGATTATGGAATGGAATCTAACAATCTCTTTTCCCACAAAATGAACATCGCATGCCCAATATTTTTTAAATAAACTATCGTCTTCTTCGGGATATCCAAGCGCCGTTATATAATTGCTTAAAGCGTCTATCCAAACATAAATGCTATGCTCTTTGTCTATCGGGCATTCTATTCCCCATTTCAAACCTTTTCGAGTAACCGCCAAATCTTCCAAACCAGGCAAAAGAAAATTATTAAGCATTTCGTTCATTCTCTCTTTAGGTCCCAAAAATTCTGGATGCTCTTTATAATAATTTATAAGCCAATCTCCGTAATCGGATAATTTCAAATAATAGCATTCTTCCTCTTTATATTCCAATTCTTTTTCGCAATCGGGACAATAACATTTTCCGTCTTCTTTTTTTATCAGTCATTCGATATAGAAGGTAAGAAAAGGATATGACTA
>NZ_SJDU01000656.1 GCF_005518285.1 Brachyspira catarrhinii
CAAATATTGAATATATTCCCTTCTTTCATTTTATTCATTTGAGATATAAATCTTTCACCTTCGTTAATAACTGGTATTAATAAAGCATATTTATTTCTCTTTTCAAAAAATATATATTTATTATATTTAGGAATTTTATTTTCTATTTCAAGTAATTGGGCATTTGTAAATCGATAACTCATAATACAATCCTAAAAGATGATCTTTTTATAATATTTTAAAATTAATAGTTAGTATTATTATTTATATTCTCATTTATTATTACATATTAATTCTTTAATAAATTTTTTAAATCTGCATCTGTCATAAACAAATGTTATAAATCCTATTAATGATATTTACTCATAGGTATAACAGGATAAATATATCTATACATAGGTAATGATGTAAATAAACCTACTATCATTGTAGCAAAAGAAGTAAAAGATGAGAAAAAAACAAGAAGAAGCATATTATATTTATAATCAGATCTAAAAATACATGTCAATCCTGATATAAAAAATATAACTATAGCAGTGATAATAAATACTAAAATATTTATCCACAATAGTGTATAATATAAAACATTATATATAGTCTTTCTTAATGAAATAAAGGTTATTACATTATTATCATAATAATTAGATTTAGATTGAATACTCTCATCATTTAATATTGGAGTTAGAAGATAGAATATTACATTCATATAATTAATAATATTGTTTAAATAACTTATAGGGCGTTTTAAAATATATTTAATACATACTTCTTTCAAGTCTCCTAAATACCCAACTATATTTTTTTTACCCAAAATATCCAAAATA